>JAITOM010000215.1 GCA_031289975.1 Methanobrevibacter sp.
TTTTTATTTCTATAAATTATTTAAATTAAATTTAAAAGAGTAAATATTAATATTTAAAAAAATTAATTTGCAAAAATTTTTTGAATTAATATAAAAAATTAATTATACAAAACACTATAATATATTCATGTTTCATTATTTAAAGTTTATTATCTAAATCTGCATTGCTGTTAAATTAAGAATTTTTGATTAAAATTTCTACTAAAATCTTAATTTCTACTAAAATCTTGTTTATAAAAACTTTATTATATGATGGAATAAAAAATATTATGGAATATGTTACTAATGAATAGTAGTTGTAAATATAGGTTTTCCTTCAAGAGAATTGTATGATGTAAAGGATAGAAATAGAAAGTTTTATATGTTGGGGTCAATGGGGATTGTTTCTTCTATTGGTTTAGGATTTGCATTATCTTAAAAAGAAAAAGTTGTAGTTAGATGGGGATGGATCAATTTCCATGAATTTAGGGCATTTAGTTACAATATGAATCAAAATTTTTCATTGAGGCATGTTTTAATATCTCCTTTTATTTATGGGTCTTTAGTTACAATATCGAATCAAAATCCTAATAATTTTATCTTAATTGTTATTGATAATTGTATCTATGGTTCAACTGGAAATCAGCCTACTTACAGTCAAAGTACCGATTTGCTAAATAGCTAAAAGTGTGGGATTTAAAAATAGTCATGATTTTAATATAATCCCATATTTATAATTATTTTAGTATAACTATTAAATAGCTACAATAATTCCTAAAAATACCTAAAATGAATTATTTATATTCCAATAAGATGTTTTAATATCACATCTATTGACACCAGTTATAATACTTAGATTAATTAAAATAAATTTATATTATTTAAAATTTTAAATTATAGATTTTTATAACTGAATATTTAAAATTTGAATATTTAATAGTTAAATAATTTAATAAAAATAATTATCATTTTAAAATTTAAGAACTTTTCCATAATGACTATATATTTGAACTCACAAAAATTTAATGGTATAAATTTGATATTGTGTGATTAAACTATGAAAAGATATGATGGAATAAAAAATATTATGGAATATGTTACTAATGAAATAGTAGTTGCAAATATAGGTTTTCCTTCAAGAGAATTGTATGATATAAAGGATAGAAATAGAAATTTTTATATGTTGGGGTCAATGGGGCTTGTTTCTTCTATTGGTTTAGGATTGGCATTATCTCAAAAAGAAAAAGTTGTAGTTTTAGATGGGGATGGCTCAACACTTATGAATTTAGGGTCTTTAGTTACAATATCGAATCAAAATCCTAATAATATTATCTTAATTGTTATTGATAATGGTGTCTATGGTTCAACTGGAAATCAGCCTACTTACAGTCAAAGTACCGATTTGCTAAAAATAGCTAAAAGTGTGGGATTTAAAAATAGCTATGATTTTAATAAAATAAATTTTAAAGATATTTTAACTAAAAATCAGGATAATAGTACATTTATTCATTATAAAACAAGTCCTGGAAATGCAAATATAGGAATCATTGATTTAGATCCAGAATCTATAAAAAAAAGGTTTATGAATTCTATATGATGATTAGATATTTTAAATATTAACTTCTTAGTCATTAAAAAATAATATTAATATTTATCTTAAATCAATGGTAAAATAATGAAATACAAAGAATTAGTGGATGTTTATGAAGCATTATCACAAACAACAAAAAAATTAGAAAAAATAGCTATACTAACAGATTTCTTTAAAAATATAGATTCTGAAAATATAGATAAGGTTGTTTTAATGTCCTTAGGATTAGTTTATCCAAAAAATAGTGAAGAAGAACAAGGAATCGGTGATAAAATTCTTATGAAAGCTATTTCTCAGATATTTGGGGTATCCATATCAAAAGTTGAGGATAATGTAAGAGAATTTGGAGATATAGGGCAAGTCGCAGAAAAATTGTCTAAAGAAAAAACACAGCAAACATTTTTCTCAAAAGAATTAACAATAAAATTTGTTTTTAATAGCATTCGAAAAATTGCAAATATATCTGGAGATAAGTCACAATCACGAAAAATAGCTATTATATCAGAATTGTTATCCTCTGCATCTGGAGGTGAAGCAAAATATATTTCAAAGACTATTCTTGAAGAACTTAGACTTGGTGTAGGTGAAGCAATAGTCCGTGATGCTATATCTAATGCATTTGGGATAGATAAAGAAATCACTGAAAGAGCAGCAATGCTAACCAATGATTTAGGTTTAGTAGCTAAATTTGCTAAAGAAAAGGGTGAAAATGGTCTTAAAAAATTAAATCTAATTCCTGGGCGACCTGTTAAACCAATGTTAGCTCAACTTTCTCCAGGCATAGATATTAGTCTTAAAGAAATGGGAAATGCTATATGTGAAACAAAGTATGATGGAATAAGAATTCAAATACATAAAAATGGAAATGAAATTAACTTTTTCACAAGAAAATTAGAAAATGTGACCAATGCAATTCCTGAAATGATAGAACCTATAAAAAATGGATTTCCAAATGAAGATTTTATTGTTGAAGGAGAGATTATAGCTACAAGAGATGGAAAACCTATTTCATTCCAATATATTTTACATAGAGTTCGTAGAAAATATAATATAGATAAAGCTATTAAAAATGTCCCATTAACTTTATATTTATTCGATGTTCTTTACTATAAAACTCCACTTATAGATAAATCATTAAAAAAAAGAAGGGAAATTTTAGAGCGAATTATTAAACTTGGAGATAAAATAAATTTATCCACTAAGATTGATGTGAATGTAGAGACCATTTATAAAGCTGAAGAATTATTTAAAGACTCAATATCTAAAGGACATGAGGGAATAATGATTAAAGATCCTGATGAACCTTATATTCCTGGTATTCGTGGAAAAAAAATGTTAAAGTTTAAGGCAGAACCTGAAACCTTAGATGTTGTTGTAGTAGGAGGAACTTATGGTCTTGGTAGAAGGTCTAACTTTGTTGGTTCATACTTAGTTGCTTTAAAAGATGAAGATAATAAGTTAAAAACAGTGGCTCATGTTGCAACTGGTTTAGATGATGAGACATTAGAACATTTAACTAATTTAATGGAGAAATATAAAAAATATGATAAAGGCACTAAAATATTTGTTGAACCGAAAATAATTCTTGAAATAGCTTATAGTGAGGTTGTAAAAAGTCCAGAATACGAAACAGGATATTCTTTAAGATTTCCAGTGGTTAAAAGAATTAGAATTGATAAAGGTGTAGATGATATTAATACTGTCGAAAGTTTAAAAACTATGTTTAAATCTTAATTATTAGATCTTTCATGTTTATAATCTTTTTTCGTTGTATTATATCTAATATAGTAATTTCATGTTTTATTTCATCGATTTCAAAAATAATACGATAATTTGAGGCTGTGAAAATTCAACTGATGAAACTACTGATGAAACTATAATATTATAGTTTATAACCAAACATTTATAACATTTAAATAGGAAAATATCATGAAAAACAACTTCTCTAAATTAATAACAAATATAGTAGTTTTGATAAAGTTCTTAATAAATAATTTTTTTAAAAATAAATATTATTAAAATATATTTATTTAAAATTAGTTATATTATAGTGAACTAAAAAATGTTTTTAAGTAATGAGTTTTTTAAAAATATCTTTAAATTATCAATTTCATGAATAAAAATATAATATTATTTATTTTTAAAAATAAAATAGTTAAATTTAT
>JAITOM010000239.1 GCA_031289975.1 Methanobrevibacter sp.
AGAAGTAGTAGAGAAAGTAGGATTATTAACCGTCGGAACGACGGGGATTGCTTGTGGTAAATCCATCGGGAGGTGGAGGAACAAGAATCTACGACCTCCAAGGGGTCGTAGTAGTTCAAGAACTCTTAGTCAAATGAAATATAGGAATATGAAATATTCTTTAAAATATTAAATATTCATTAATTAAGTAGTCTATAAGAACATTTATTAATATAAAAAAAGCATACTAATATAAAAAATTGATATTTAAAAAATTAAACTAATAAATTTCTTATAAAAAATTAAGGAAAAGATAATATGGCAAAGGCAAAAAGAAGAAGAGTACGTGACACATGGAAAGAAAAATCATGGTATAACATTAAAACACCTGTTGTATTTGGTGATAAGGATATTGGTGAAACCCCATCAAGAGACCCTAATTTTCTCATTGGAAGGAGAGTAGATGTTACTATGAGAGAGTTAACTGGAGATTACTCTAAGCAATACATAAAACTAAAATTTGAGGTTAACAATGTTGCGGGGGATGTTGCTAACACTAAATTCATTGGACATCAAATTACAACGGATTTTGTTAGAAGTATGATTAGAAGAGGCACAAGTAGAATAGATACAGCAGTTATTATTAAAACAACCGATGATGTTAAAATAAAATTGTATGTTTTAGCTATTACAACAAGAAGAGCTAAATCTTCTCAACAAAAGTATATGAGAGAAACTATAATTAAAATGATTGAAGAAAAAGGTAAGGAAAGAGATTTCGAAGATATTATAGAAAATTCTGTTAATGGAAGATTAGCCTCTGAAATTTATCATAGAATTAAAAAAATATATCCTCTTAAAAGAGTAGAAATTATTAAGAGTAAAATCTTAGAATAAAATTTTCATTCTAATCAAAAGATTTACTTTAATAAACTTCTTTTAATTTTTTTATTAATTAATATCTATTTATATTTTATATTATCCTAAAATTTTAATATAGGTTTAATATATAGTGGATTCGATAAAGTTTTTATTAAATAGTTTTTATTAAATAAATTTTTTTAAAATAAATATTATATTCATTTTGGAAAAGTTCTTAAATTTTGGATGATAATTTTTTTCACTAAATTATTTAATTTTAAATATTAATTTATAAAAATCTATAATTTTAAATTTTAAATAATATAAACTTATTTTAATTAATATAAATAGGTTTAAATAAATATATTTTAATAATATTTATTTTAAAAAAATTATTTATTAAGAACTTTATCAAAACCAGTATAATAAAAAAAAATCATCAATTCAAAATTTAAAAACTTCTCCATAATGATTATAATCAATGAATAATGATTATAGTATAATTTAATAATATATCAATTCTTGTTATCAGATGTTGTGATTAAATGGATGGAACATTATCGATTTGGATTTTTACTTTACTTACGATTGTTGTTGGAATTATAACATATCATAGAAAATCTTTAGATTTGTTAGGTTCTATTTTCATGATCTTCATGGGGATTATAATTCTTTTTAAAGCTGGGATCCCATGGTTAATTTTAATTCTAATATTCTTAATTTTAAGTTTCTATGCAAGCAGATATGCAAAAGAGTATAAGCAAAAATTAGGAATTTATGAGAAAAAAAGAACAGCAAAAAATGTTATTTCTAATGGTTTAATTGCTTTTATAATGGCTGCATTTGGTGGGGTTGCTTTTAGTGGTCATTACATTCCATTTGTTGGTGGGTTTATAGGTGCTGTTGCCACAGCTACTGCTGATACTATGGCAAGTGAAATTGGTGTTTTACAAAAGCCTCGATTATTAACTACTTTTAGAATAGTTGAACCAGGAACTGATGGTGCTGTTTCTATTTTAGGAACTGTTGTTGGTATTATCGGAGCTGGGATTATTGGCTTTGCTTCATTTATTTTAGGTATAATTCCAAATCCATTACTTGCTATTCAAATAACTGTTATTTCAGGGACAATCGGATGTTTTATGGATAGTGTATTTGGTGCAGTCCTTGAAAGAAGAGGCTTAATTAATAATGAACATGTTAACCTATTGGGTACCTTGTCTGGTGCAATAGTTGGAATAATATTAATAAGTTAATTTTTATATTCTCTATTTGTGTATATTTTATCTATTCAATGGATATCTTCTCCATATGTGCATGAGCCAACTTTTAATAATTAATTAATAAATGTATAATATACAAATTTAAAAAATAATTTTCTTAAGTTGACAGTATTGTTTTTATAGTGGTTTTGATAAAAATTCTTAATAAATAATTTTTTTAAAAATAAACATTATTAAAAGATATTAATTTAAAATATATTTATATTATTTAAAATTATGGATTCTTATGAAGTAATATTTAAAATTATGGATTCTTATGAAGTAATATTTAAAATTAAATAACTTAATAAAAAAAATTATCATTTTAAAAATTAAGAACTTTTCTATAATGACTATAAAATAACATGAAAATTTATTCAAGATAAAATATTTTATTTTATAATTTAAGATTTTAATATTCTTTTATTATTAAAAATATTATTTAAAATTATTTTAATTTATAAAATAGTAAATATAAATAAATTATATAAAGAATAAATAAAAAAATTTAACAATTTATTTTTATAACAATTTATTTTTATCAAACTTCATCTTAAACTATATTTAAGAACTTTTTCATCTTAAACTATATTTAAGAACTTTTTCATCTTAAACTATATTTAAGAACTTTTTCAAAATGACTATATATTTAAAAATATTTTAAAATTTAATAAAATAATATTAAAATAAAATAAAGTATATAAATCATAAATGAAACCTTATTAAAATTGTATTTCTTTTTTAAAAATTATTTTATACTTAAAAATTATTTATATTAAAAAATTATTTATATTAATCATCATATAATTTAAAAATCATCTTATTAAGGTGTTGTTTTTGAAAGAAAATAATAAAGATATTGGAAACAGAATTAAAGAACTTAGAGAAATATTAAATATTAGTATAGAAGAATTAACCAACAAATTAGAAATTCCTAAGGAAAAATATATTGCTTATGAAAATGGTGAAAGAGATATTCCTGCAAGTATTTTATATGAAATAGCTCAAAAATTCAATGTCGATATGGGTTTATTAATCACTGGTGAAGAAACAAGAATGCGTATTTTTACAATTACTCGAAAAGGTGAAGGATCTTCTGTTGATAGAAGAAAACAATATGATTATGAAAACCTATCTTCTAAATTTATACATAAAAAAGCTGAACCATTTGTTGTTACAGTGGATCCTTTAAACTATAATGATAAACCAAATCAAAGTACACATTTAGGTCAAGAATTTAACTATATTTTAGAGGGTTCTTTAATGGTGTGTATAAATAACAATGAGATCGTGTTAAATGAAGGCGATTCAATATTTTTTGATTCCAGTTATCCCCATTATATGAAATCATTGAATAATAAAATAGCTAAATTCTTAGCTATTATCCTATAAATATCTATGATTAGAGTAATGATTTATATGGCATCTTTATTAAAAAATTATGTTAATAGGGTCGATTATGATTCTTATGAAGATTTTAAAAAGAATTTTAGATTTAAAATCCCAGAAAATTTTAACTTTGGATTTGATATAGTAGATAAATATGGGGATGAGCATCCTGATAAACTTGCTCTTCTTTGGGTTAATGATTCTAATCAAGAAAAAAGATTTACTTTTTCTGATATGAAAAAATACTCCAATAAAACAGCTAACTTCTTTAAAAGTTTAGGTATTAAAAAGGGAGATACAGTTTTATTAACTTTAAAAAATAGTTATGAATTTTGGTTTTCAATTATTGCATTACATAAGATTGGAGCTATACCAGTCCCTGCTACTCATATGTTAAAGACAAAAGATATTGTATACAGAATAGAAAAAGCAAATATCAAAGCGGTTATATCCATTGATGATGATTATTTAATTAGTGAGTATGGGGAATCTGAAAAGGAACTTAACAGTGATCTTATTAAAATAGCTATTGGGGATAAATTCCATTTTAATTGGCTCAACTTCACTGAAAACATTGAAAAATTTGATGATGAATTTGATAGACCAACAGGTGTTGATGGAACATCGAATGATGATATAATGATAATTTATTTCTCATCAGGAACATCAGGACAGCCTAAAATGGTAAAGCATGACTTTAAATATCCTATTTCCCATATTATAACCTCTAAGTATTGGCATAATGCAATTGAAGATGGACTTCACCATACATCAGCAGATACTGGTTGGATGAAAGCTGTTTGGGGTGGACTATATGGACAATGGATTGTTGGAACAGGTGTTTTTATATACGATTATGACAGATTTAACCCAATTAATCTAATTGAAAAAATTGAAAAATATGAAATAAATACTTTTTGT
Source organism: Methanobrevibacter sp. (assembly GCA_031289975.1). Lineage (GTDB taxonomy): Archaea > Methanobacteriota > Methanobacteria > Methanobacteriales > Methanobacteriaceae > Methanovirga. The sequence goes on from JAITOM010000239.1 coordinate 4,413, forward strand.
GCTCCACCCACAATATACAGATTCCTAATAAAAGAAGACCTTTCAAAATATGATTTTTCTAATTTAAAATATATTACAACAGCTGGTGAACCATTAAATCCAGAAGTATTTAATAGAGTATACGATATTTTTGGTTTAAAACTAAAAGAAGGTTTTGGACAAACTGAAACAGTGATAAGTATAGCTAATTTTCTTTGGATGGAGCCTAAACCAGGATCTATGGGTAAAATATCTCCAGCTTATCAGTTAGAGTTATTAAAAGATGATCATATTGTTGATATTGGAGATGAAGGTGAACTATCCATTAAAACAGACAACGTTCAAACAGGTTTATTTAGTGGATACCATAAAGATGGGGAGAAAACCAATGAAGTCTGGTATGATGATTTCTATCATAGTGGTGATACTGCCTGGAAAGATGAAGATGGGTATTTATGGTTTGTTGGAAGAAACGATGATATAATCAAAAGTTCAGGATATCGTATAGGTCCTTTTGAAGTAGAGAGTGCATTAATTTCCCATCCAGCTGTTTTAGAATGTGCAATTACAGGAGTTCCTGATGATGTAAGAGGACAAATTGTTAAAGCAACAATAGTTCTTACTAAAAACTATAATTCATCTGAAGAACTTAAAAAAGAGATACAAAATCATGTTAAAAATATTACTGCACCTTACAAGTATCCTCGTTTACTCGAATTTGTGGATGAACTTCCTAAAACAATCAGTGGAAAAATAAGAAGAGTTCAAATCCGAGAAGAAGATTCTAAAAAATAAGGAATTTTTTATTATAGTCAAGAACAAATTTTTTGCAAAAATCATTAATTTTAATTTATACTTCATTTTTAAAAACTTTATTGTTGAACCTCTTCAATTAGAAACTGGAAATCTTAAAAAAGTTGTATTAATAGTTTTTTCCCCATTTCCATAGATTCAAAAATTTTTAAAAAAGAAATTAAATATTTAAAAGAAATTTAAATAATATTTATCTAACTTCTAATCATGTTTTATATATGTGAAAAGTTTTTAATTTTTAATTGAAATTATTAAGTTCTTTTCCAATCATATATATTTCCAAAGATATCTCCACCATGTGGAGGTACGGTTGCTGTACCTTGAGAAATATCTAAATTATTTTTTACAAGATAGACATAATCTTTACAAGCAATCCAAACCCAAGGAGCATCACCTTGTGGAGCCACTCCTGTTGTTCCATCCCATATCACTGATTTCCAATCAGAATAAGAATCACCCTCAGTTTTTGCATTTATAGCTGAATCAATGTGATTATCCACTGCTGAATTATTTAATGAAACAATATTGCTTTTACCTTTTAATTTACTGTAGTAATCTAATTTTAACTCACCAGGGTCTCGTGAACCATAACCTAAAATCACTCCATTTGAATATTCAAAGTTTGACATATCATTCCAACTTTTTCCTTGAGGATTAATTTTTATACCAAATTTCTTTGCTTGATCAGAGACTGAAACAGCCATTGCTTGTCTTTGAGAATCACTTGCAAGATAAATCAGATCAAATTCTGCTTTTAAACCATCTTTTTCAACAATTCCATCACCATCAGTATCTTTCCATCCATCAGCACTTAATAATTCTTTTGATTTATTAATATCACCATCTTTTATTACTGCATCTGGATTGTTCCAGGGTAATAAATTACTCACACCATCGTAAGTTTTACTTCCATATCCATAAAATACACCATTAATTATCTCATCTCTATCTATTCCATAGTTTAATGCTTGTCTAATAGCTAAATTTGCGGTTACATTATTACCAATAGCTACACCATCATCTGTTTTCCCACCAGTATTTGGTACTGTTGGAAGAGCAATGCCTCTTGGATCTACAGAAGGATATTTTTGTATTTTCATGTCATTTATTGTTCTGTTAGCAAGTTCTGCTGGTACTTCTACAACATCAAATTCTCCTTTTGAAGCTGAATCTAATGCTGCTTCTCCTTGAAGATAAACAATTGTTAAGTTTTTAAAGTTAGGTTTTTTTCCATAGTAATCATCATTTCGTTCTAATATGATTTGCTGACCTTTATCCCATTGCACGAACTTGAATGGCCCTGAACCAATTGGGTGTGTAGCATAAGTTTCATTATTGTAACTTTCTTTAGGAACAATACCTAAGGTAGTTAACTTAGATAAGAACGTTGAATCAACCTGATTTAAAGTAAATTTCACAGTTGTACTATTAATAGCTGTGGTTTCATTTAAATTTGTTAAATCTAAACTTGATTTACTATTTATTGCTTCATTATATGTGAATGCAACATCAGCAGCTGTTAAATTAGAACCATCATGGAATTTAACACCATCTTTAATGTTTACTGTATAAGTTTTTCTATCATCACTAATACTATATTTTTCTCCTAAATCATTCACTAAAGCCATATTATGATTTCTTTTAAATAATGTGGATTGAATTAATGGTTCTTCCTCAAGATTCCATCCATCTAATGGATTAAGACTGTTTGGTTCTCCACCATAAGCCCAAATTGATACAAATAATGAATCTGCGCTTTTATTATACGATCCATGTGGAAATATTATAACAAATGCGGTTATAGATACTATTGCTATTACAAGAACAGCACCAATAATTGTAGTTTTTTTCATAATTAACACATCCTAAGATTTTTAATCAATTTAGATAACTATTTATTATTTCATTAATAATATAATTATAATAATCATTTATTTAATTATAATAACATTTTATTTATTTTTTATTTCTGTTTTTTTAGCAACTACTATTTTATCATTTATAGTTGCAATTGCAAGGGGACTTAAATCAATAACATTGTAAACATTCAATATTTCAAATCCTAAATTCTCTAAAAAGAGAAGATAGTCTTTAAAAAATAAATCTTTTTTAAAAGTAAAAGTTCTTTTTCCTTTTTTTGACTTTGTTAAACTGGTTAAATTCCACTCAAAATTACTTAATAATTCTTCTAAATTATCCTCCTCCTTTTCATTTGGGAAATTTTGCTTAGTTATAAAAAGACCGCCAATATTTAAGCTTTCATAAACCTTTTTAGCAATGTCTGGATTTTTACCAGAAGGGTTATAAGAAGAAAAAATAATATCAAAGTTTTTTCCAAAAGAATCCGTGTAAAAGTCTCCAGCAATAGTTTTAACCTTTGAATTATATTTTTCAATATACTTCTTAGTCTCTATTATAACATTTGGAAGATCAAATACAAAAGCTTCTAAGTCTGGTTTAATACGGTTTAATGCTATTGTATAAAATCCATGACCTCCACCAATTTCTAAAAATCTTTTAGAATCTTTAAACTCATTTAAATTACTAATTAAATCTACAACATCATATAAATCTCCAGAAATAGTATTTTCACCCATGACTTGAATTATTAAAGGAAAATGATTGTTATCGTTCCTTTTAATATCACCTTTCATTGTATTTGTTAAATCCTCCCACATATTAACTTTATCTGTTGTCAATACAAATCCTTTATTTATACAGTATATGGAATCATTATTCAAATACAAATTAGATATTTCAGAATTTCTGTATAATTCATCATTTTTTTCTACAAGTCTTAATTTAGTTAGAATTTCTAAGATATAATAACTTAATATTGGTTTAATATTTATTAGTTCTGAAATTTCTTCAAAAGATTTGTAATCTTTAAGGTGGTCATATAGTTTTAAATCAATGGATGATTTTAAAATATGGAAAATTTTTAATTGACTTAAAGAATTTTCAAATATATCTTCCAATTCTTTATAAGGAACATCAGGTCTTTTTGGCAATTCCATTTTTATATACTCCAATTAATTAATTAATTTTTTATTAAAAACGAATATATTATAGTATTAACAATATAATTAAAATCAATATAGAACTATATTTCAAAACTCATATTTATATAGCTTTTGATTCATAAGTGTTTAAAAGACTGTAAATTTAGCATGGTTTTTTTGGGTCTGTAAATTTAAATGGATTTTTACAATGGAGAATTAAGAAAATCAAATACAGACTTTTAAAAACAAAAACTTAAAATTCCAGATTTTAAATTTCCATCCTCTTTTTACAGTGCCCAAATTATTAAAAATTATTATTATTCATTCAGTTATAGTCATTTTGAATTTCGAATATAAATTTTTTTACTAAATTATCTAATTTCAAATTTCACTTTATAAAAATCTATAGTTTTAAATTTTAAATAATATAAATCTGTTTTAATCAATAGAAATTATTTTAAATTAATATTTATAAAATCTATGATTTTATAAGTCAAAAAATTTGAGGCTGTGAAAAATTCAACTGATGAAGATATAATACTTTATTTAATATTTATAATACTTAATTTTTTAAATCATTTTAAGGACTTTATAGGATCAATGCAATATTAAAAAAGGACTTTTACTTAATGCCTACATTTGAATAAAAAGTTGGAAAAATAATTTATCAGTTTGATTTTTCACACCCCCCATTTTTCATGATATTTATATTTTTGAACCATTCAACTAAGTATAATTCAATGAATTCTCAACAAACAAAACCATTATTTCAACATAACATCAACTATCTCAACATAATAAGTCACTTATTCTAACAAAATCAATATTCTATCAATACTGACAATTTAAAGATAACTATCGAAAGACGATATTGTAAAATATAATTAGTACTTTATCATGAAATACCATTAGTTAAGAAATTAGCATCTAAAAAAAATCATATCATCAATACTCCTCATTTTTTACTTCTTTTATAGCTTTATCTACATCAAATGGCTCAATGGATTATACTTACTAATCATTGGTTTTAAATATTTTGAATAAATTTCTGCCAAAAAATCTGAGGCTATGAAAATAAATATTACTAATAAAAGATAGTGCAAGACATCAGCAGGAATTATTAAAAACTCTGTATTTCCTAAATAAGTAATAAATAAATATGAAATAATATAAATGGCTGTTACATTTTTACTCCATCTATTCAATGTTTTATTTAATAATTCACATTTACTATATATATATTTTTGAAAGTAATAAAAAATGCTTATCCAAAAGAATATGAATGATATTACAAATATATTATCTAAAAAGTTTTGAAAATAATAAGCTCTTGTATCCAATATGAATTTTTCAAATAGGTTAAGTGATAGTTGATTATTAGTCAATATTAAAATAATTAAAAACACAAATGAAAAAAATAGTAATATCTCATATAATTTATCTTTGTCTCTACACCTAATTAAAAAATTACCGAAAACATAACCAACAATTGGATAAATGATCCAACTAAATAAAGGAAAATAACATATATCTGAGTCAGTTTGAATAAATAGTCCTAAAATTCCATCTAAAAGGATATTTCCTGTGTGAAAATTATATGTTAAAGCATTAATAACCAGTATACATAATCCAATGAATAACACTTTAAGTATATCAAGTTTCATTTTCCTGACTATTGCAAAAAATATGAAAGTCAATCCAGCGAATTGTAAAATATCTATATTTAATAATTGAGTTATTGAAGATTGTAAATAATAAACATCCGATGTCTTTAGATATAGAATTAAAGTTGTCATAGTCCAAGCAACAAAATTAAAAACATAACCCCAAATTAAAAAATGCCAACCTCTATTAAATAAAGCTTTAGGTGTATTTTTCCTTGAATAAAAAATTACAGCACCTAATAATGCAATAAAAATAGGGGCTGCAGGAGGACTTCCAAGAAAATTTGCAATCATACCATAAGAACTATCAATTGGAATCTTATTTTGAAAACATTCAATTATATGTATTTGAACCATGAAAAATATAGCTATTGCTCTTACCCAATTTAATTCATTTTGCATTCCCTTATTTACAAATTTATCACTAAATAATTCTTTATAAATATAAATCACCACTATTGTATGTTTAAACCTCTGCTGAAAAGTCATTTTATATTTTTAACTGTATTAAATAAAGAATTTCTAATTCATATTCTTTACTATATTCCTTATTGAAAAGTTCTTAAATTTTGAATGATAATTTTATTCATTAAATTATTTAATCTTAAATATATATTTATAAAAATCTATAATTTTAAATATATATTTATAAAAATCTATAATTTTAAATTATATAAATTTATTTTAATTAATATAAACAATTTTAAATTAATATAATTTAATAATATTTATTTTTAAAAAAAGTTATTTATAGTCATTTTGGAAAAGTTCT
>JAITOM010000284.1 GCA_031289975.1 Methanobrevibacter sp.
ACTTATTATCATCTGTTTTCAATTTTTCAATTGTGAAAATCCATGCTAATTTTACAGTGCCTATATTAAACAGAAAATTAAGAAGAACTATAAATATTAAGGAGGAAATTAAAATGAGAAGACATAGAATGCATCATAATCATAATCATAATAATGGAGGTGTTGTGCCTGTTTATATGATGAATAATAAGCAGGTTCATAAGAAGAAGGTTGGTGAGAAAGCTGAGTTGAATGAGTCTCAGTGGGGTATTGGTTTGTTTATTGGTGTTTTAGTTGCTATTCCTGGTTCTTTGTTAATGATTTTATCACCTGGTATTGGTTCTATTTTAGCTTTAATAGTTATGGGTTTAGGTTTTATTGTGGCTTTAGCTGTTATGACTATTGATTGGGCTACTTTCGGTAGTTGAGGTGGTTTTGTTGTATAGTCGTGCTTATTTCTTTTATCATGAGTATGAGCGTTATGGTAAGAGTAAGGAATGGTATAGAAGAGATTTTGATGACAGAATCGATATGCATACTTTATTGTATGAGGAACCTGCTAATTTAGATTATGATACTACTTTTAATTTAATTTATGATTTGACTGGGTTAGATGAGGTGAGAACTGAAGCTGATATATTTTTCTTCTTTGATAAATTGAAGGATGCTTGTAATATTAGAAGATATAATAATGATTTTAGAATTAGTGTTGATATTGATATTGATAATTATCCTGTTGTTGATTTTAATTTACGTGTTCGTTTTATGGTTGATAAGTTTGTTGATTTGTATAAGTTAGAGGAGTTTCATGATTTATCTTATTATTATGAATTGTTAGAGAATGATTGTGTTAGGTTTAATGATTTAGTTTTGAAGATTATTATGGCTTCTGTTGATACTGGTGAAGATGATTTTGGTCATTGTTCTTTTGATATTGATGAATTGTATAAGACTTATCATTATCAGAAGTTAAGTTATAAGAATGATTTAGCTAGTGAGAAAAGAGAGAAATATCAGAGGAATTTTAGTATTGATTTTGATGTTTAATGAATTAATCGTAGTATAGGAGGTTGTATAATGAGAAGTGAAGATTTAAAATTTAGAAATCCTGATGATTATTTAATTAAAATGAAGGATAAAAGAATAATTAGTAATATATGATTTAGAACATAAAAGAAAAGCTAAGTATCATAGAGATTTCTAACCTTCTAATGTTAAATATGTGGTTTGTTATTGGAAGATGAAAGAAGAGCTAAATATCATAGAGATAGATAGTTAAATAATCGAAATGTATTAATATTTGTTTATGGTTTAATTAGAAGATGATAAGTAATCATGAGTGTATTTTATTTATATATCATTATTAGTTATTAAGCTATAATGGTTATAAACGGGTTGAAATATAATTGTCGCCCAGTTCAATATAACAAATTAAATGGAGTAAATATTATGCCTATAAGTTATCACAATGGTAAAGTACGATACCACTATAAATGTCCTGAGTGCGGGGCAAATTTATCTAAAAAAAATGGTAGATATGGGGCATTCTTCGCATGTAGTAACTATAATTGTGGTTATACTGAAGATGCTCTTGTTCAAAAATATTATTAAAATTTTTTTACCATTGATTTTTTGGGCGCTGTAAAATTAGCATGGATTTTCACAATTGAAAAATTGAAAACAGATGATAAAAGTTTAATTACATGTGTATAGGCTTAATGTTTTTATGCTAAAATCCAAATTCCAAATTGTGAATTTCCATCCTCTTTTTACAGTGCCTAATAGCTGGTGATGCGAGTAAAGTCATATTACCAAATATAAAATCTTTAAGAGAGATATATGGTGGTAAAAAATGTGATGATGGAGTTTTAAGATCTACAAGTGCCCATGTGAGCATGTTTATATGATTGTGTGAACCATTTCATCCTTGATTTAGTCATTGACAAATATAAAATCAGTGAAAAAGTATTAATGTTTCGCAACATTAAAAATCTAAATGCAATGGGTTTTTTAAAAGATAAAAAGAAGATTTTCATATTCGACAGAGGTTACCCATCCATTGAGTTCTTCTATAAATTAATTTATGAGGAAAATGTTAATATTCATTTTCAGAGCACCTAAATCTATGTATAAAAAAAGAAAGGGAGAGTATGGCTGTTAAAGATGGGTTTATAGATTTAATATTGGATTATGCTCGTATAGATCGTAGTAAAGCATCAGAGGAGATTAAAAATGAATTGAGGAAATTAGGGAAAATTAATATTAGAATAACAACAATTTCATTGGAAAATGGGGAAAAAATATTTAATTAGTAATTTACCAATGAATAAATTCAATTCAGATGATCTTAAAGAAATATATAAATTAAGATGGGAAATTGAGATATCATATGATCATTTAAAGAATTTCTTAAAAATTGAAGAGGTTTAGAGGTCAATCAAAAATAGTGGTTGAGCAAGATTTCTTCTCTCAAATGTTAGTCCACAACATTATCATAGATTATGACACATAAGGCAGGAATAATAAGAAAAGAAAGAGGAATATTTGATGATTTTGAGAAAAAAAAGAAAATAAACATGAATGATGCAGTAGGATACTTAAGCAGATTTCATTGAAATAGTGTTTGGATATGGCTGTATGAAAAATAAAAATTGTAACTACATAACAGGATCAATTAGTCATAGTATAACACAACCAAGCACCCAAGAACCAGGATCAAGATATTCAGTATCAACAAAGAAATATAGAGCGAATCATGCACCGAGCTACTAAAAAAAAAATAAAGTAATGAAACTTAATTTACAATAAAAGCAAATTATACTTTGTATTACATTATTTTAAGAGCAAACAACAAATATTTTTTAAATTTACTTTATCATTATCCATATTTCATTGAATGCGATTTTCATGACCCATATTCTTAATATGGATTCACAATCCTTTACTCCATATTTCACGACTTAATAATCTAATTTAAACCTATTGGGGGGGGGGGGGGGGGGGTAAATTAAAAAAACGAAAACTTTAAATAGTATTGGTTATTAAAATTAATAT
>JAITOM010000309.1 GCA_031289975.1 Methanobrevibacter sp.
TTAAATTATTTAATTTCAAATATCACTTTATAAAAATTTATAATTTTAAATTTTAAATAATATAAATATATATTAATTACATATAACATTAATTACATATAATTAGTTTTAAATTAATATTTTTTAATAATATTTAATTTTAAAAAAAGCTATTTATTAAAAACTTTATCAAAACCACTATATAAGATAATCTATATTAATAATAAAATATTAAGATCTATTAAATTAAAATAGATACATTATAGTCTGATTTTTATGGTGCTTTGTAACTATTGTGGTCGAGAAAATAAAACTGGAGATTTAAAATGCTCTAATTGCGGTAAACCATTGGGTTTATTATCTAATGATTCCTCAGATCCAATATTTGAAAAAGATTTAAATCAAATCCAAAAAAATGATTTTCAAAAAGGAATTATAAAAAATTCTATTAAATGGAGATATGCTGATTCTCAGAGTGATCAAGAAAAAAAACATGATAATTTAGACATTGGATTTAATAATCAGAATAAAGGCTACGATACTCATGTTAACAACTTCAAGTATAATCAAGATCATGATGAACTTTATAGAAATAATTTGCATGAAAATATTGGACAATATTGGAATGATAACCTAAATACTTCGAGTGAAAAATTTGAATATTTTATAGAATGGGATGTTATTATAGCTTCTTCTTTAATAGTTATAATTTTAACAGCTATTTTTAATAGAATATTTCCAGTTGTAGCTTATATCATAGCTTTAATAATCTCATTAATCTATGTATTAATAGCTACTAAAAATAAAAATACATTAATGTTTGTTATTCCATTATCATTCATCACTACCTGTGCAATGTCAGCTTTCTTAAGTTTATAAATCCTAAGTAGATTAAAAAGAATATAAAAGAGATTTATATTCTTTTAAAATAAAATTTTGAAAAATATTAGAAACCACAGAGATTTTAAAAAAAAAACGATATTTTAAAAAATGAATGAATGTATTAATAAAGAGTTAAAAATAAATTCATACATTTAAAGCTTATAATATCTTTTTGTCAAACCTTTATATATTATGATTGTCAATATTATTATATTGTATATAAAACAATATTTAAGTTATAAAACTTAATCATTTGTATAAATAAGTTTATATATATTATGGTTGCTAATCTTATAATACTGGCAATAAAAAATTTATTTCACTGATTTTAAATGCCCATGCCGTCGTAGCTCAGTAGGTAGAGCGTTCGGCTGTTAACCGATTGGTCACAGGTTCGAGCCCTGTCGACGGCGTTTAAAAAAAGGGCCCATAGCTTAGCCAGGTAGAGCGTCCGGCTCATAACCGGGAGGTCATGGGTTCGAACCCCATTGGGCCCATAAGTTTTAAAATTTTAACTTTTTAACTTATTCGCAATAATTTTTATTTTAAAATTCTAATTTAATGAAATTGTTAATTAATTTTTATTAGTAATAATGCTCATCTGTTTAAATTAATGTGTAGTTGTGAATTTATGCTCTGGTGGTGTAGTCCGGCCAATCATTTCGGCCTTTCGAGCCGAAGACTCGGGTTCGAATCCCGGCCAGAGCACTAATCTCTTGTTAAAGATTTTGTAGTAATTTTAATGAAGTTCACCTTTAATCGAAGCGGGGGTGCCCGAGCTGGTCAAAGGGGACAGGCTTAGAACCTGTTGACATAGGTCTACCAGGGTTCGAATCCCTGCTCCCGCATTAAAGTTTTAGTATGATTGAATTTGAAATAAGAGCGAAAAACTCTCTAAACTAATGCTGTCGAACGAAAAATATTAATTTGAATATATGGAGTCAATTAAGAGGTAGATACAATGATTTATGACAGTAAGGAGAGTTATCAGTTCGCTGTTCAAAACGCTATTACTGATGGGTGGACGATAACTTCACAGAATGATAGAATAACTAAACTTGAGAAAGATGAGAAAAGCTATGATTATACAATATAATTTAAATGAATCTGGTGCTTTGCCATTTGTTTTAGGTTTCTTTTTTAGTATAATTGGTATTTTAGTTAGTGGGTTAGTTTTAAAGAATTACGAGAAGAAATGGTCATATAGTGTACTTGGTATGGTATCAGCGATTGTTATAGTAATTATATTTTTTGTGATTCTTGGATTGGTCACAGTTAGTACATTATATCATTATTAAAACTAAGAGTTTTATTCAAAATAATTATTTGTAAATATGGATTATATATTCATAATCTTTAAAAAGTCTTATTTTTATTTTAAAAAGTTTTATTTTTATTTTAGAAAGTTTTATTTTGATGAAAATTCATTTTTTTTATAAGTGCCGGGGTAGGGTAGTTTGGTCATCCTACGGGACTGTGGATCCTGTGACTCGGGTTCGAATCTCGGCTCCGGCCCCATTTTATAAATTTCATTTTTATAAATTTAATATAAATTTAATAGAAACATTTATATAACATCTTAAATAAACCTTAATTAAATTAATATTTCTTAGCTTTTATTAAATTAATATTAAAATTTCATTTAGCAGGGTGGGGTAGTCTGGTGATCCCGCGGGGCTCATAACCCCGAGAGCCCTAGTTCAAATCTAGGCCCTGCTATTTCTTATTAAACATGGTTTTATATTATTTCTGTTTATTTTAGATTTTCGCACATCTTATATCTCTTTTTGTATTCCTACTATGAATGTTAATATAAAAGAAATGGAAGCTGATAAAGACCATATACATATCTTATTCAGCAGTAAACCTTCACTAAGAATGACAGATTTTGTCAAAAAAGTAAAAGGTGTTAGTAGTAAAGCTTTGAGGTTAAAATACCCAGAATTATTAAAAGAAGTGCAGCAAAAACATCTCTGGAGTCCTTCTTACTTCCTAAGTACAGGAGGAGTTACAATAGAAGTGATTAAAAAATATATT
>JAITOM010000382.1 GCA_031289975.1 Methanobrevibacter sp.
ATTAATATCATAAGCAATGATATCGATATATCTACCATTTATAGTAGAAGCATCACCAGGACTATACATAAGACCTTTACTATAAGTTTTAGGGTCATTAGCTGCACTAACAGTGCCAATCGCACTAATAGCTAAAATAGCTATTATAACCAAACTAAAAATTTTCAATTTCATAGTTTTAATCTCCATTTTTTAATTTTAACCCAAATCCTTAACTAAAGTACGGTTTAGAATAGTACCATCGGGGTAATTCGGGTTATCATCTGTAACATAAGCAGTTAAAAGATATTGCCCTAAATGTGATGAATTATCACTTAAAATTAGTATAATGGGCACAGCCCAACTATTTAATTCGGTTCCATTTAAATTAGTTATATATGTACTATTCCATATAAACATGACTGGTGTGTACTTTGAAGTGTTATCATACCACACCATATCAGTGAAATTACCAATACGATGTTCATTAGCTACTTGAGTATTAATTGAAGCTATAATATCACTATTATTTAAATTAACGGCACCATCATAATTAACAACAATGCCAGATACAGTAATAGTTAAAAAACCAATTATAAATAAAATAAAAAAATTCATTTTCATAGTTTTAATCTCCATTTTTTAAATTATTATATTTGAACTGTTTTTGTTTGTGAAAGATTGATCACTGGATGATAATTATAATCAATATAACTAATAGTTGGAAAATCATCATAATTAGGATAATTATATTCCCATCGAACATTTAAATAATAAGATTGATTTTTTGTAACATCCTCAAAATCTGTATTTGAAATTACTTGAACAATATACGTATTACTTCCATTTTGATGACCAAGAACACCTGTTCCACAACCTTTAAATGTATAATTATGTTCAAAATTTTTTTCAATATAATCAATAGCTTTAAGTCTTAAGAATTTACCTTCTAAAGTGCTATCTTGGTTTAATATATATTCAAAACCTCCTTGATCAGCAAATTTTCTGTAATCAACTATACCTGCATTGCAAGTATTTATTACACTAATAGCTAAAATAGCTATTAGGACTAAACTTAAAATTTTTATTTTCATAATTTTTCTTTCTCCTTTATTTTTTTAATTAAATCCTCATATAGCACTTTAATACTATAATCATGGGAAAATTTATTTAAATTTTAAACCAGGAAATATGAATTGAGGTTCACCTACACATCTCTTGGGAACTATTAAATTTTATGTATCTTTATTTTCCTTAAGCAATATCATTTGCAATGCTTGATTCAATTCATATTTATCCAATATTGGATTTTTAAATTCCTTTTCATAATACTCATATGCTTCATTTAATGATAATCCACTTTCCTTATCTTTATTGTTTATTGAATAATGTTTTTTAATAAATTTAACTAAATTATTCTTATTGATCAATTCTTGTAAGGTATAACTTTTTTCTTTTGTCATTTTTAAACTATTATTTTCCGTTTCATCCTGTTTTATTTTCACCATTCCAATCATTTAATATTATTTCACTTAAATTATTTTTAGGTTCTGTTATTGAATCGTCTGCATGGAATTAAAATTTTATCTTTTTTTATAGATAATAAATCAACCATTCATACAAAACTCTTTGTTTATTTTTTAAATTCAATTGAAACAATATTTTCTTCTTTAACGAAATATTATAAACTTCTTAATTTTAGTTTTTTAAAAAAAAATGATTTATGAACTATATAAATACATTTTTGAGATATAAGCACTCATATTAAAAATCTTAATATGAAACACTTACATTTCATATTTACATTTATTGTACTAACTCCTATATAAAGGTAGCGGTTTATATAATTCATAAATACAAAACTAAAATTAATTAATTCGTCTTTATTTAAATAAATAATAATTAAAAACAATTAGAAAAGAAAATAGAGTATGGATATAATATGATTAATCACCCCCGTTATTTAAGGGGTAATAGCTGTTTAAAAAGAAAATAATTTAAGAATTAGTGATTATGATAATTGGAAGTAGTATTAACTCTTAATTTAATGTTTTATGTGTTTTTGAAAATCTAAGTTATAGAGGCTATTGAAAAAAAAATTGGTTTTTAGTAAAAGTGAAAATAATGAAATAGATGGTGTAAAAAAAAGATGGTTCCTAAAATTTTTTTAATGTGAAAACCTATTTAAAATCAAATAGAATAAATTATATATAATATAAGAAAATTATTTTAAATGTGAATTATTAAATAAAATTATGAATTGTTAAAATATTAAATAAATAATATAATTTATCTAATATAAAATGTAGGTTGGTGATTTTTTATGAAAGGAAAAATATTTTATGGAAAAGGAATGGTATCAATTAAAGATGAATATCCAGATATTTATGAAGCAGTTGCAGATTTAAATGAAGCTGTTTTTACAGGAAAAGTTTTAGATTATAAAACTCAGAAGTTAATAGCTATAGCTATTGCAGCATCGAATTCTGATAAAAGAGCTGCCGAAAAACAGATTTTAAGTGCTGTTTCTGAATTTAATGTTAGTAAAGATGAAATCATGGATGTGCTTCGTGTCGTTTTATTAACATCTGGTATGCCACCATTTATTAAAGCTGTGAATATACTAAATAAAGTTTTCAATGAAAAATAACTTAAATAATTAATAAGTAATATTGGGAGTATGAAAATAAAAATAAGAGAATTGTGTAAAGTCTTAGATATTACAACAGAAGAATTCGAAAATTACTGTCTAAATAAGCAGGAAATGCTTATAAGAGAATTTAGAAAATGGAAAAAAAATAAGTAATCTAATATGGTGAACCATTTTTTCTAATTTTATCTTTAATTTCTTCATGAATCTTTGGAAAACATTCTTCTTCATGACATTTACGAATTTCTTCAAGAATTTCATTGGTTGGAATGAGAACTGGACAATTTAAAGTACATAATCCACAAGTAGTGCATTTATAGAGACCAGAATCAAAACTATCATTCATATTCCCAAGAAATCTACTTATAGCAATGCCTCGACCACCTAAATAACTATTAAACCCGAATTCATTAGCAATGACCTTATAAACTGGGCAGGTTACCAGACAACTACCACAACCAATACAAAATAATGACTCTTTAATATTTTCCATTGCCTCGAATCTTCCATTGTCTAAAAATATAACAACAACTTTCTCGGCACCATACATATTTTTTAAAAGTTTTTTCTCAATATCTGCTGTTTTAGAAGGACCAGATATTACATTAATATAAGAAGTTATCTTTGATCCTGTTGCATAAACCGTCTCTAATTTAGCTATTGAAATAGCATCCTCAACAGTTTCAACAAGTTTATCAACGCCAACAACAATTATATGGGTTTTCATTAAAGAAATTAAGGAAATATTACCCTCATTATGAATGAGAACAATAGAACCATCTTGACTTGCTATTGCATTAGCACCACTTAAACCAACATTAGAATTAGCTATTCTTTTCTTAACATCTTCTCTAACAACTTTCATAATCTCATAAGGGTCTGGTTTAATATTAATATTCATGCTTAAATTAACAATGTTTGTTATATCTTCCACATTTAAATGTGAAGCAGGACCAGTGGGATGTGTTGGTTTATTATCAGTTTCTTTAAGCTGAAGTATACGATCTCCAAGATCAGTTTCAACAAGCTCAATATCCTTCGATTTAAGAAAATCGGAAATAGCAATTTCTCTAAGAGTGTTAGATTTAGATTTTCCTACAATAGATTCTCCTTCTTGTTTAATAATATTATAAACAATATTTTTTGCTTGTTTATCATTTTCAGCGAAGAAAAAATCTATATTATTTCTTTTTAAAGATTCTTTAGCTTCCTTTAGAAGTTTAGAATTGTTTTCAATCCCATCTTTTCTAATGATTCTAACCTTCTCCTCAAGTTTTTTAATTTGAGGATCATTTAACAATCTCTTTCTTTTTTCAATTAATGTTTTAAAAGATTTATTCATGGTTTTAATCTCATTAGAATTCATTAAATATCTCCTTTAAGTTCCTGTTTATTATTTATACGATTTAAAATAAATTCAGAAATATCTAAAACTTCTATCATAGAATTTTCACTTAAATTTAATTTACAAAAAGGACAAGTGGTAACAATGAGGTTAGCCCCTGTATTTTCAGCCTCCTTTAGCCTGTTAATAGCTATTTCCTCAGATATTTCAGGATAAGCAGATTTAACACCTCCACCAGAACCACAGCATATAGAATTCTCCCTAATATTTTTCATTTCTTTTAAATCAGCAAAATTCTTAATAACTTCTCTTGGGGCATCATATTCTCCACTGTGTCTTCCTAAATGACATGAATCATGATAAGTAACTATTAAATCATCACTTTTTTTATTATTTTCTTTTAATTTATTTTCACTGATCAAATCTCTAATAAATTGACTTATATGAATAATATCTAAATCAACATCAAAATATTTTTTATAATCTTCTTTAAGTGCTTTATAACAACCTGCACAGCTTATTAAAATTTTTTCATCTTTAAATTGATCTAAATTCTTTTTCATTAGATTTTTAGCATCTTCTTCAAAACCAGTTCTTAGAAGAAAAGACCCACAACATCCTTCATCACTTAATGTGTAATAATCAACATCCAATAAATTTAATAGCTTTTCTGTAGAATCAGAAATATTTTTTAATTTTTCTCTTATAGTGCATCCTTTAAAATATAACATTGATTATTCCTCTTTTAATAAATGCTAAAAATATTTTAATTTATAATAATTTAGTTAATATTAAACAATATTTCATCATATAAGTTATAACAATGTTAATTTATTAAATAACTAAATTTAATATTTAAATAATTTATAGTCATTATGAAAAAGTTCTTAAATTTTAAATGATAATTTTTTTATTAAATTATTTAATTTTAAATATCAGTTTATAAAAATCTATAATTTAAATTTTAAATAATATAAACATATTTTGATTAATACAAATAATTTTAAATTAATATCTTTTTAATAATATTTATTTTAAAAAAAGTTATTTATTAAGAACTTTATCAAAACCACTATATTCAATAAATAAAAATAATTTATCCAATTATTAAAACAAAGATTATTTAAATAAATATTTCATTCAATGTAAAATATTTAAAATTAATATATTTTAAATTAATATATTTTAAATTAATATATTTTAATAATATTATATTTTTAAAAAAAGTTATTCATTAAGAACAATTTAGATCTCATCTCTCAATATTATAATTTTCAAATCCTGAATTTCCATCCTGTTTTATAATACCTAATTATTTAATAATTAACAAAGAATTTTATTTTAGTAAGTATTAAATAGCTATGACAATTTTAATTAAAAAATAAAGAAAAAAATATAGATGAAATCTATATTCATAGTTCTATTTAAATTCTAATCCTCCTTTTGGACATGCTTCAATACATTGTTCACAGAGTGTACAGAATCCTACAAGAGGTAATGGTCCGTTGTCTTTGAATTTCAACATGTTATATGGACATACATCGATACAATCTCCACATTGAGTACATTTTGAAGGGCTGAATTGAATTCTTTCTCTTTCATATAATTTCCCATCATGTAATTTTTCAATTGGAGTCAAATGTAACGCATCTTCTGGGCAAACTGATGCACATGCACCACATCTTGCACACATTGTAAAAGATGGTTCGCCTGCATTTTTAATGGATTCAGGAGCTTGCACTCCATTTTTCCTCACTACCCTAATTGCTTCAGTTGGACATTTGTTTGCACATGCACCTATAAAACTACATTTTTCAGGAATATTAACTATTCCAAGTTCATTAGTAGGTAAAGCATCTCCAAGAGTCATGTCTAATGTTATAGCATCGACAGGACAGACATTTGCACAAAGTCCACAACTTGGACAGTTTTTTGGAACTTTCACTGTTAAATTAAAACCTTTAGAATCTATAAAGCTTCCAGGACATGCATCAACACAATTATTACAACCAATACATAGATCAGTGTTTACTTCAAAAGTCGTGATTGTTTTGCTACGTTTTACAGGTCTTTTACCAGATATAAATACTGCATCCCAAGGACATGTTTGTGAACAAACACCACATTTAATACATGTATCCTCGTTAATGGATATTTCTCCACCAATTTTATCTAGAGTAATTGCATTAACTGGGCATTCTTCAAGACACATACTACAACCAACACAATCTTTAATATATGTAGCTCCTTGAATATCTAAATCACGAGTTTTGGGTTCTTTGTATCCGTGAATTCCAATGACTTCAACTGGACATATATCTAAACATTTTCCACACATTACACAGTAACCATGTAAAGGTAATCTTGATTCTGGTTCGAGTGTAAGTGTCTTTTGTGGACATACATCAACACAATCACCGCATTGATCACATTTAACAGGGTTGTAAACTATTCTTTTTTGTGGTATTCCATCTTCAAGTCTTAATTCATCCATATCTAAAGCATTATTAGGACAAATTTCGACACATTTTGGTTCACCATTACAGATGTCACAGTTAATAACTTTTTGACCATCTAAAATAATAGCTGTTGATGGACAAGTGCCTTGACAAGCCCCACATTTGATGCAGTCTTCTTGATTGACTACTATCATTATTCCAACCTCACTTAAACTTTTTTAATTAATTGGCCTTCACTATCATAGACTTCTATTGTAGCTAATCTCATTTGAGTATCCATAGTATGAGTAGCACAAGATAGACAAGGGTCGTATGCTCTGATAACCATTTCCATTTTGTTGAATATTTCATCCCCTACTTCAACACCAGGTTTAATGTAATCTTTAGCTACTTGTTGTATACCCATTTCCATTGCTGGATTATTTTGTATTGTTGCAACAACAATATTTACATTGGTCATTAAACCATCATCATCAGTTTTGTAGTGGTGTATTAATGTTCCACGTGGAGCTTCAACAATACCAGCACCTTCACCAGCAACTCTTTCAATAGCATCTGGGAACTTTTTACCTGATAAGTCTCCTTCTAATCCTGCAGCTGCGCATTCAGCAGCAGCTAACAATTCAATAAGTCTTGCATAGTGGAAGAGTAACGGAGCTTGGCCATACCCAAAGCCTTTACGGAATTCTTCTAAACGTTCTTGAGCAAGAGGAGCTTCAGCAGGCATTTTATCACAAACATTAATTCTGGATAATGGGGCGACTCTGTAAATACCCTCAGGATATCCTAATTCTTTAATATATGGGAATTTTAACCATGAGTATGGTTTAACATGTTCTGCTACAATATCTAAGTATTCGAGGTTGTTGTATTCGTATTCGATTTTAGAACCATCTTTACTTTTGATTCTTACATTTCCATTGTAAACATCCCATACACCATCTTTAACTAAACCACAATGTCTTGTATCACCAAAGTTACCTAAGCTACCAATTAAGTCAAGGTTTGGAGTGAATACATTTTCAATTGCAAAGTCTAAAGTGGCTTGTGCTAATTCAATATTTTTTTGAGCTTTACCAAGCAAGTCTTTTTGAGTCTCATCATCCAGTTCTGTTGAAATACCTCCAGGAGTTGAAGAAGTTGGGTGAATTGGTCTTCCACCAATTGCTTTAACAATATCTAAACCATTTCTTCTCATTTCAATAGCTTGTAAAGCTAAATCAGGTTTATCTTTGATGATTTGGAAAACATTTCTCACTTTCCTATCTCCTGGGAAGTAAACAAAATCAGGAGCTGCTAAGAAGTAGAAATGAAGTGCATGGGAGTGCATGTAAGAACCCCAATTCATAATTTCTCTCATTTTGTATGCAGCAGGTAAAATATCATCATCTTTAAACCCATAACATTGGTCTGATGCTTTAACTGCAGCTAAATGGTGTTGTACATCACAAATACCACAAATTCTTGGAACTATCCTTGGAGCTTCTTCAACAGGACGTCCTTGCATAAATTTTTCAAATCCTCTAAATTCCATAACATGTAACTTAGTATCTTGAACATTACCTCCGTCATCAAGATTTACAGTAATTTTTGCGTGTCCTTCAATACGGGTCACAGGTTCCATTGTAAGTTTAACCATATTTATTTCCCTCCATCTTGTTGCATTTTAGCTGGAATTAGTGCTGCTGGTAAAGTGTAAGTGTAGAAAGTACCAACAATGTCATCTAATTGATCAGCTACTCTTTCTGGGTCAATTGTTTTATCTTCATCAACACCGTAATCTGAAGCAATAGCACTAATCATTTTTGCACCTTGATCAGATACTTTTGCTGTTGGTCCATAACATCCTCTACATTGAATTGCTACACTTGGACATTCTGCTCCACATAATGAAATAGTAGCAGGTCCCAAACAAATTAATCCTTGGGCAATTAAACATAAATCATCTTCTGGTCTTCCAACTTCAAATTGTCTTTTAATAACATCCATAGCTAAACCTTCAGGGGGTTTTTCTCTTGGACAAACATCACAGAGGTTGGTTGTTGGAAGTTCAACTGCTTCACCTTTAAGTAAAGCCACAACAGCTTGAGCGACAACATCAGATCTTGGAGGGCATCCAGGAACATTTAAGTCCACATCAATTACTTCTCCTAATGGTCTAACTCTACTTTCTAAGTGTGGTACATCTTCGTTAGGTATAATCTCTTCAGGGTTAACAGTACTTGGAGAATTAATATACGCTTCGGTTTCTAATTCTTTAACTGTATGTAAATTACCTAATCCTGGAACTCCACCATAACATGCACAAGTACCGTAGTTAATAATAAATCCAGCTTTTTCTCTTAATTTCTCTGCTAATTCTCTATTTTCTTCATTTCTAATTCCACCTTCTATGATAACAACATCCATTTCAGGAATTTCATCATATTTGGTATCCATTAGAACTGGAGAGAATTGAAACTCAGCAAGATCTAAAACATCTAATAAAGATTCGTGAAAATCAGCAATAGATAAGTGGCAACCAGAGCATCCTCCTAACCACATTGTTCCTATTTTTGCTTTTTCTGCCATTATAATTCCTCCAAATTAAGCTTTAGCATTCAACTGGTCTTTCAAATGTGAATGTCCTAAATCTTTAATTCTATTAACCATCATTCTAACGGTTCCAGCGAATTTTTCACCTTCAGATGCGGAAATCCAGTCGTGGTATATTCTTTCTCTACCAATACCAACACCATCAGCTAACTTATAAATTAATCTCATTCTACGATCTAACTTATAATTTCCTGCATCGTAGTGACAGTCACCGTGGTGACACCCAGCTACAATAATACCGTCTGCTCCTTCTCTAAACGCCTTCAATACGAATTGAGGCTCTATTCTTCCAGAACACATTACCCTAATAACTCTAATATTTGGTGGGTATTGCATTCTTGATGTTCCTGCAGTATCTGCTCCACCATAGGAACACCAGTTGCAACAAAACATTACAATTTTTACATCATCATCAGCCATAGAGATTATCCTCCTCTATTAAAATATTTTTAGATTTTCATCTTTAATTAGATTTTATATCAGAAAAATTTAAAATGCAAATACAATATTAATATAATATATTCAATTGGGTTATGTAATTGTTATATAAACAATATAAAAGATTACATTTTATTAATTTAAACATAAAATATTAAAATTAATTAGCTTATAGAAATTTTCTTCAAATTTAATTTAAAATCTTATTTTTTATGAAAGCCTAAATTTTTTTTAAATTTTTTGTACTTTTGAATTACTTAATGTAATTTCATTGTACTGGTAACTATATTAATTTCTAAATAATATAAACCTTACTTAGAAAAATAAATCAAAAACTTTATATATAATATTAAGTTTTTTAAAAATAATATTATGAAAAATTTTTTAGAGGTTTAAATTTATTTAAATGATAAAATGGACTATAATAAAATCATCATGAAAATTTTAAAGATGATTATTTCTATAAGATAAATAAGCTGCTTTATTTACACACATAAAACTTAAATAATATTAAATAGATATAAACATAATATTTAATGGGCTTTAAACCATTTAAATGTAAATATTCAAAATATTAATCCTTTAAAAATTAAGGTTTGACTAAATTTTTTAGATCATAATTTAATATACTAATAAGTAGAAATAGTAATAATATTTACAATTATTTTATTAAAATTTTAAAAATTTATTTAATAATACAAAAATTGATTTGTTTAGGTCATGTTAGTTATTTTTTCATGAATATAATTTAAATAACTTATTTTTAATTTTATCTAAAAATTTGGAATTATTTTTTTAAAAATTGAAAATAATTTTATTATAGTGATGTAAAAAATGTTTGTAAGTAATCATTATTTTTAAATATCTTATTTTTATAAATTTTAAATTAATTTTTTAAATAATAATTTTTATTTATTTATTTTTAAAAATAATAATTATAATTTTTTTAATTAAAAATTTGACATTTATGATGTAATTTAAAAAATTTCATTACTTACAAAC
>JAITOM010000015.1 GCA_031289975.1 Methanobrevibacter sp.
AATGAGGTGTCCCAGTTCTAAACCAATAATGAGATAATTTACCCTCTTTTAATGCTGATAATGTTGAATAAGGATTAAAAACTCTTTTTTTACCATCAAAACTGTAACCATCATACCAACGATTAATTTCATCTAAAGCATCATCATAATGAAGGTTATTTTTATCTGCAAATCTTTGAATATGTTCACCACAATATTGATTCATTTCATTTTTAGTTATTCCACAAATCGTAGAATAATTATTTGATAAGCTAATATCAGTGGGATTGTTTAATTTAGAAAATATTGAGGCATGTATAAATTTACTTATTCCTGTTATAAGAATAAATTTAATGCATCCATCCAATGTTTTAAGTGATTGATAAAATCTTTCAAGTGTTTTTCTATTAGTATCAACTAATTTTGGATCATTAATGTTATCAAGTATTGGGGCATCATATTCATCAACTAAAACAACAATTTTTTTGCCTTTAAGATTGTATAAATCTGTTATTAAGTTCGAAAACTTTTTTCTTACAGAAATTCTTTTATTAATAGTTATATTATTTGATTCCGCTATTCTATCAATAGTTTCATGTAAATCTACTTCTAATTTCTCAGTTGAACTATTATCTAAATCACTCATATCTAAATGAATTACGGTATAATTTTCATTCCAATCCCATTTATCATAAATGTATAAGTCTTTAAATAATTCTTTTTCTCCTGAGAAAAGACTTTTTAATGTGCTGACTAATAATGATTTTCCAAACTTTCTTGGTCTTGATAGGAAATAGATTCTTCCATCATTTATAAGTTTTAATATTTCTTTTGTTTTATCCACATATAAGTAATCCTCTGTTATTAGTGTTTTAAAAGTTTGAGTGTCAATCCCTAATTTTTTTGGATTTAAAGAATCATATTTCTGATTGTTATTATTTTTTAACACTATTGAAAATTCAGGATTTCTTCCATTCATTTTTTTAATTCCTCATTTAAACTTTATGTTTGGTAGTAGAAAATATTCATTGTTTATAATTTTATTTTTTTTATAATAAATAATTTTCTTATTAAAATTGATTGGAAATATCAAATTATTATCATTGACTTTAAGACAAACCATATAATATGTCCTTTTAATGCTGGTAATGATTTCATGGTTATGATTAATGTTGACTTTAAGACAATCCATATAATATGTCTGAAATCTGGTAAATCACAAGTTTAAATTATTCTATAAATTTTGCTTTCTTTTTTTAAAATAATCTTATGATGTTTTACTTAAAATTTATACACCAATTATTATATTAATAACCTTTTATATTATAAAACTTAAATTTTTGCAAAAATCATTGCTTTTAATTTTTCTCAAAATCAATTTTTTTAAAATTAAAATTATTATTTTTAAAAAATAAATAAACTAAACTATTTAATTATAAATTAATAAATTATATTAAATAATTTTAAAAATTAGAATATTTTAATAAAAATTAAAAAATTTTTAAATTGTAAATTTATTAATAATCATATTATTATTAATAAAAAATTATTAAGGAGTTCTTTTAAATGAATACCATTGATTTTGGTAAAATAAAAATAAGGTTAATTAATGAAGATATAGACTTAAATCAATTCAATTGTGGAAATAATGACTTAAATGAATTTTTAAAAGAAGACTGTATAGTTCAAAAGAAAATAATGCTAAATACAACTTATCTATGTACTTATAATAAAGAGATAGTAGGGTTTATAACAATATCAACAGATAGTATTAATATTAAAGAATTAGGTGAGGAATATGAAGAAACATTTCAGAATAAGAAAATAAACTATAAAAGATTTCCAGCTATAAAAATTGGACGATTAGCTGTAGATAATAAATTTCAAAATAAAGGAATAGGTGAATTCTTACTACACTATCTATTTGAATATCTTTTAAAGATGTCAAAAGAGTTAGGATTTAGATTTTTAAGTATCGATGCTTATCTATATGCTTATGAATTCTATACAAAAAATTATTTTGAAGTTATTCCATCTCATAATGAAATTATTCCATCTCATAATGAAAAATTAGAAAAGATTTTTCAAAAATTTGAAAACTCCAAAATAAAAAATCCTGAAATGGCAAATAGAATGACTATTTCAATGTTTTTTGACTTATACAATATTTAGATATTGACAGTTTACCAACTACTATTCTTTGACTAAAGGATCTAAGTTTTCAAATCTTTTTTTTATTTTTCTCATAAACTCTTTTTTTTCTTCAGATGGTGGTTCACTAATCATCCTCATAAACTCATCAGCATGTTTACCATATTGTGTGGGTGTTGGCTTAATAGGTTGTGCCATGATATCAAACTCCTTTTAATTTATTTTGTTTATTATTATTATTTTATTAATAATATATAAATTTTTTCTTAAATGTCTGTCAAAAAAGCAAAAATATATAAATTATTGGCACTGTAAAAAGAGGATGGAAATTTAAGATCTATAATTTGGTTTTTAAGCAGAAAAATTTATACCATAAATTTCATCTAACCACGATAGGAAAACAATAGAAGATATTTTTCACTTATCACTACTTTCTTTATCTAATATTAAACCATAAAATATTTTTGAAAGCTTTATCTTCAATTTTTTAGCTATTTTATCGGCTTCAGCATTTCTAATCCAACCCCAGATGTCTTTTTTATGAACCTTAAAATCCCACTTAATATCAGATAAATAGGCACTGTAAAAAGAGGATGGAAATTCCCAATTTGGAATTTGGATTTTAGTATAAAAGCATTAAGCCCATTAATAAGGTCTTTTATCCAGCCAAGTTTTTGGCAATGCCAAATATTGCAAAATTATAAAAATTATCAAACTCAACAATATTTCATCAACAAAAATTTAGACATTCCCGTTCAAATCATGGACAGTCCATTTTTGTATTTAATTAAAGATTATTTTTTAATAATCATTTAAAGATTAATTTTCATTCATCCAACAACTTTGGATTTTTTGCATTCTTTTTACTTAAAACACTGCGACCTAACCACTGATGTCAACCTGAAAATTATTTCTTTTTTAAATCTTTTATATCTTATAAAAACTAATGACTATAAATATAGTGTTATTTAAATACCTATAAATTAATTTCATTTGTAATAAAGCGATTTATTTATATTTTCATGTTATTAATACTTATTTAATTCTTTATTCAACTTTTAAATACTTATTCATAATTTTTCAGAATAATATTTTAATATTTACTCTTATTTTCTCGTATACTCATTTAAGTATTCAATATTTCAAAATTTATAGTCAATACATTATTTTCATCTTTTCGACTTTCTTTTTTTCACTATTCTTCACTAAAGATCTTTTTTTATAGAATTTAACCCATTGAATAAGGTAATATTCCTATAATTTAAGCTATCAATTTTAGTTAACTCTCTTTATTCCATATTCATCATTTAATTCTCCTTAAACCACCATAAAAATCACTTAAACTTCACTCATCCCATAAATGGATTAAAAACACTATTTATCATAGTTTTAATGATTTATATCCAAAACATAAAGA
>JAITOM010000004.1 GCA_031289975.1 Methanobrevibacter sp.
TTGTATTTTATAAATTAATAAATGTTTTAAATAATATTTTTAATAATAAAGACTATTTAAATCTTAAATTATAAAATAAGATATTTCATTATTAAATAAATCTTTATAATTATTTTCAAACTTTAAGATTTACACTATATATGAATTCAATTAAATATTTATAATTTAAAATTGACTCATAATGTTTTAATTTTAATTTAAAAGATAAGTATCAATATTTTTAAAAAATATGATCAATGTTCGTCATAGTCATATTCACATTCCTTATTTGAGCATGGATACCTTTGCATATGAACTAAATCAGTTTTATTAATCCATCTTTTACTATATGAATTTTTATATAATTTATGTCCACACTCAGGACATTTCAAATTTTCATCATCCCAATAAACAATCTTAATTATCTTTTCAATGAATTTTACTAATTTACGAACTAAAAAGAATGGTGCAATGGGTTTAACTAATAAAAAATTATTTTCAATATTTACATTATCTTTAAGTATATCTTCAGCATATATATTAACTGTATGGTATTTCTGTGTTCATTAATAATTATTAATAACCACATATTTATTAATTATTTTTGTATCATAACAATTGTTATCACACAAATTTTTGACAGAGCAGTATAATGTTTTTATATCAAATTTATAATATTTATTAATATTAATTTGTTTAATGAGGTTGTTTAATGTTTTTAAAAGTTAAAAATATTAATAACATTGGAGGAACTGTTGAAGCACCTCCATCTAAAAGTTATAGTCACAGAGCAATTATAATAGCTTCATTTACAAATGGAGTTTCACGAATTTTTAATCCTTTGATTTCTGAAGATACTGAAGCTTCAATAAAAGTATGCAAATGTCTTGGAGCTAACATTGAATATATAAAAAATGAAGATAATAACTATCTAAAAATCATTGGAACTGAAAAAATAGAAAACCTTTCCAAAAAACCAATTGATTTGAAAAATTCAGGAACAACCTTAAGAATCATGACTTCTATTGCAGGTTTATCTAAAAATAAAGTATTACTTACTGGAGATAACTCTTTAAAAAATAGACCTATGGAAATTTTTTTAAATGCCTTGAAACCATTAGGAATAAATATAAAATCAATGAAAGGTAATGGAAAGCCACCAATAATTATTGAATCAGGACTTATTGGAGGAAAAACATCCATTGAAGGTAATGTAAGCTCTCAATTTATTTCATCAATATTAATATCTGGTGCTATTTCTAAAAATGGTGTTGAACTTGAAATTAAAGGTGATTTCGTTTCAAAACCATATGTGAAGATGACACTTGATGTTATGAAGAAATTTGGTGTTGATGTTGAAGTAAAAGAATCTGAAAATGAATCCTTAAAATTTGATAAATCGGATTCAATGTTTTTCATTGTTAAACCTCAAAAGTATTATAGTTCAGATTTTATTGTTGAAGGAGATTATTCTTCTGCTTCTTATATTTTATCTGCAGTAGCTATTCTTGGTGGGAAAACAACTATAAAAAATTTATTTAAAGATTCAAAACAAGGAGATAAATTAATTTTAGAAATTCTAAAGAAAATGGGTGCTGATGTAATAGCTATTGAAGATTCAATTACTTTAATATCTAATGGAAAACTTAATGGAATAGATATTAATTTAAGTAATGCTCCTGATCTTCTTCCAACTGTAGCTGTTTTAGGTTCTTTAGCAAAAGGTAAAACAAGAATAACTGGAGTTAAACATGGGAGATTTAAAGAAACAGATAGAATTAAAATGTGTACTATTGAATTAAAAGAACTTGAATGCGAAGTTAAGGAACTTGATGATGGTATGGAAATTATTGGTGGTGTTAGTTCAGGAATTGTTAATTCTCATAAAGACCATAGATTAGCCATGGCATTTTCTTTAATTGGTTTAAAATATAATATTCTTGTTGAGAATGGAGAGGTTTTTGATGTTTCATTTCCTAATTTCATTGAAGCAATGAGTGAGATAGGTGTTGATTTAGAACTTCATAAAAACAAACTATTAAAAAGAGAATAATTTTAGTTATATAGTCAAGCATCATATTTTTGGCATTTTAAATTTTTTAATTTTACTAAAATATTCTAATTTTTGAAACTATTCATTATAAGGAAAAATTATCATGAAAAACAGCTCATCTAATTAATAACAAATAATAATTAAATAAAAAATTTTATTATCATGTAATAAAAGTTGGGTAATGGACTATAGTTAAAGAAATTTAATAAAAATAATAAAAAAAGCAAGATGAACATGAAAAAAAATTATATCACCCAAAAAAAAAGAAGAAAATTTTTTATATTTTATTTATCAATATCTTACCAAATACAAAACCAACAAGACTTAAAACAGCAATCAATACAATTAATGGGAACCCAGTTTTCTCCAAAGGAAGATTGAATGATCCATCTACAGGAACAGGATCTGGAACTGGAACAGGTTTGGAAGATCTATATCCTCAATATCATAACTATTATTATATGAACTATATTCACATCCACAGCAATAACACAAGTAATACCTGTAATAATTAGAAAACAGAGCATATACACCAATATTTTTAATCATACTCATCATAATCACCTTTTCTTCTATTATTATAAAATAAAATAAATGAAAAACAATAATTTTTTTTATTCAACATTTATTACTTCTAAAGCATTAGATTGAACTTTAGATATAGAATCACCATAAATACTATACTCCATGGATGATTTCATCACATTAGATTTAAATAATCGTGAAGTAATATCTGGGACTTTCACATGATCATCATATTTATCATAAGCCCAAACCTCCACCAAGTACTGACCTTTCTCAGTTAA
>JAITOM010000351.1 GCA_031289975.1 Methanobrevibacter sp.
ATATCATTTTATAAAAATTTAAATATCATTTTATAAAAATCTATTATAAAAATCCATAATTTTAAATTTTAAATAATATAAACATATTTTAATTAATATAAATAATTTTAAATTAATATATTTTAATAATATTTATTTTTAAGGAAGTTATTCATTAAGAAATTTATTAAAATCACCATAATTTAATATTTTATTTTTTATTTAATGAATTAATAATTTAAAAGCATTTTTAATATAAATAAGATTAATTAAAATATATTATAATTGTTAAAATATATTATAATAAATATTAAATAGAACTAAATATTAAATAGAACTAATTATTATAATTAATCTAATTAAAATAATAATATATTCTAATAACTAATCTAATTAAAATAATATATATTTTAATTAAAATAATAATATAATATGTTATAATTATATATTTAATTAAATAATATATAAATAGTTGTTTGATTAATTAGTTGTTAATTATTATTGATTAATTAATTTCATTATTATATCATAAATATTAATAATATAATAAACAAATTTAATATAATAAGTTATTAAAATTTAAATAATTATTAAAATTTGAGTATTGATAAATAAATTAATAATATAATGAAATTACTAAAATCTAAATTATTATTATGATTTATGAGGTAAAAATAATGAATAAAACTGATATTAATGTTATAGAAGAAGTCAATTTAAATAAACCAATTTTTATAGAAGCACTGCCTGGTATTGGACATGTTGGAAAATTAGCAATAGACCATCTTATTGACAATCTTAATGCAACAAAATTTGCAGAACTTCACTCCCCATACTTTCCTCCACAAGTTTTCATAGATGAAAATGGCTTAATAGAGAATATGAATAATGAATTCTATTATCTTAAAGAATTTGGAGAAGATAAAAGAGATTATATTTTTTTAGTTGGAAATAGTCAAGCATTATCTCCTGAAGGGCAATTTATTCTATCTGGAGAGATATTAGATTTTGTTGAAGGGTATGGTATAGAAATGATTTATACCTTAGGTGGATTAGCTACTGGACAACCCATTGAAAATTCAAAAATTTTTGGTGTTGCAACAAATATTGAAACTATTGAAATATTAAAAGAAGCTGGTGTTGAAATTAGATCTGCTGATGGTGGTATTGTTGGGGCTTCAGGGTTATTATTAGGATTAAGTAAACTTAGAGGAATTACTGGTCTTTGTTTAATGGCTGAAACTCCAGGATACTTTATAGATGCTGAGGCAGCGGAAGCAATTTTATTAAAATTATCAAAGCTGTTAAATATAACTGTTGATACTGAAAAATTAGATGAAAGAGCAGAAGAAACAAAAATGATGATTTCTAAAGCTCAACAAATTGAACAAGAAATGTTAGGTAAAAATAAACAAAGTGCTGATGATTTAAGATACATTGGTTAATATATTAATCTTAAATTGCATGTGTTAAAATGGATATTATTCAAGGAATTATTATAGGGCTTGTTCAAGGATTAACAGAGTTCTTACCAGTGAGTAGTTCAGCACATTTAATTTTTATCCAAAACATACTTGGTGTTGGTGAAAATAACCTTGCATTTGATGTTTTACTACATTTAGGAACATTAGTCGCTGTTATTATTTACTACATTAAAGATATTGTTAAAATGATAGAAGCATTTATTTTAAGTATTTTAGATATTTTTAAAGGAAAGTTTATTGAAGGTTTTAGAAAAAATCCATACAAAAAATTAAGTTGGTTTGTTATTGTTGGAACCATTCCTGCTGGAATTGTAGGTAAAATTTTTAATTCACAAATAGAGTCTGCATTCAATACATTGATTTTTCCAGGATTTTTTTTATTAATAACAGGAACTTTACTTTACTTCTCACAAAGAATTAACATAGGAAATAGAAAAATTAACAAAATAGGATTTAAAGATGCCATAATAATAGGAATATCGCAAGCAATAGCTATTTTACCTGGTATTTCACGTTCAGGAACTACAATTTCTACAGGATTGTTATTAGGCATCAATAAAGAATTTGCTGCTAAATTTAGTTTTTTACTATCAATTCCAGCGATTTTAGGTGCTGGAATAATAGAAGTCAATGATTTAGGAGTAAACTTAGATACCAACATTTATGTATATGTATTTGGATTTTTAACTGCTCTTATTTCAGGATATTTAGGGATTAGTATTCTTATAAAAACAATTAAAGAAAAAAGTTTAGATTTCTTTGCATACTATTGTTGGATTGTTGGAATCTTAGTTTTAATTTATTTATTCATCATCCATTTTAAATTATATCTATTCTAAAACTTCTTCTATTTTCTTTCTAATATCTTCTATTGAATATCCTAAAAGTAATGCTGTAAGCATAGCTCCACCAGCACCTGCTCCTTCTTTTACAAATCCTTTTAAATAGTTTTTAAGTCCCTCATTTTCAGATTTCTCAAAGTAAGGATCAACAACATTTACAGTTATCTCAGCAATTTGAGAAATTAAATCAATTAAATCAGCTGTTTTATCACGAGCAACATAAACAGTGGTTCCAATACAAATCTTTGAAAAATCAAAATCAGGAACTAATTTTTTAATAAAAGCACAAACAGCAGCCATTTGAGTTCCACCAGCCAAAATTACAGGCATTTCACTTCCAATAATCATGCCTGCAACAGCTACAATCATTGGGTCACCAACAGTTCTTACAGCATCAAATGAACTAAATTTTCCTATTTCAATATTTGATTTAGATATTCCCGCATAAACAGCTTCTTTTTTAAGCTCATGAGGATTTTCAGGACTGCTTCCACTTACTTTAAAACTTGCATCATAACCTAATGCAGTTAAAACCCCTAATGCAGTTGTAGTTCCAGCAGGTATACTTTCACCAATAACTAAATAATCACAACTTTTAGATATTTCTTTAGCTATTATTTTAGAATTTTCAAAGATTTTCTCAGGATTATTTACTGCAAAACCTGTTCTAATATCATTTCCTGGTTCATCATTAATTAATATATAAGGTACATTAGGATTTATCTCTGATCCAGCATTAGCTATTAAAAATGGTATATTTGTAAGTTCTATTACTCCTCTACTAATCATTGCTGGTGTTGGAGCTGAAACTCCATCTGTGACTGTTTGAGGAGGAATATCACAGCATAAAAGTTTTCCACAGACCATAAGCTCAGCATCACCAGCTGGAGTATATACCATGAGTTCAGTACTTGCTCCTGCACCACTAATCTTTGGAATTTTGCAAGTATCCGTTGTAGCTATTGTACATATAAAAAAAGGCTTTTTACCCTTTAAACTTTCAATTAAATCCGTATTACCATAAGTTTTTAAACCATTCAAAATAATCATTCCTTTCAAACTTTTAATACTTATTTGGATTTAGATTATTTATTTTTTCTAAGGTTAATCCTATGATTTCACTAACTTCATCAAAGAAAAATCCTTTTTTCAAATTTAAGACTATAATTTGAGGGTTGTGAAAGACATGGTTGATAAATTATTTTTTAAACTTTTTACTCAAATGTACGATTTAATATAATTATTTAACTCAAGATATGATTCAACTTTTGAATCTATATTTAATATGTTTTTTTAAACTAATGAAGAATTTTTAAATAAAAAATAGTTTTAAATTATTAAAATATATTTATTTAAAATTAGTTATATTAATTAAAATAAATTTATAATTATTTAAAATTTAAAATTATAGATTTTAATAATATTTATTTTTAAAATTAAATAATTTATAGTGATTTTGATAAAGTTCTTAATAAATAATTTTTTTATAAATAAATATTATTAAAATATATTTATTTAAAATTAGTTATATTAATTAAAATAAATTTATATTATTTAAAATTTAAAATTATAGATTTTTATAAATTAATATTTAAAATTAAATAATTTAATAATAAAATTTTTTATAAATTAATATTTAAAATTAAATAATTTAATAATAAAATTTTTTATAAATTAATATTTAAAATTAAATAATTTAATAATAAAATTTTTTATAAATTATAAAATGTTAACTCTTAAAAATCTTAGCTTTTATATATGAAATATTATAATTGTTTAAAAATGAAATGAGGTATTTAATGTCAAAATTTAAAACTCCAATAGTTATACTTAACTTTAAAACATATTTAGAATCAAGTGGTAGTAATGCTCTTAACTTAGCTAAAGCATTAGAAGTAGCATCAGATGAAAGTGGAATTAATATGGTTGCTGGACCTCAATCAACAGACATATACAGAATTAAAGATGAAACAAGAATTCCTATTGTTGCTCAGCATATAGACAATATATCTCCAGGAGGTCATACTGGTAGCAACTTGTTAGAATGTTTAAAAGAAGCTGGAATTGATGGATCTTTAATTAATCATTCAGAAAAAAGAATGACCTTAGCAGATATTGATGAAAATATTAGGAAGCTAAGAGATAATGATTTATACTCTATTGTATGTACAAATAATGTTAATACAAGTGCAAGTATTGCAGGTTTCAATCCTAATTTTATAGCTGTTGAACCACCTGAATTAATAGGTACAGGAATATCTGTTTCGCAAGCAGAACCAGAAGTAGTTGAAGGCACTGTTAGAAGAGTTAAAACAGTTAATAAAAATATTAAAGTTTTATGTGGGGCTGGAATATCTACAGGTGATGATATGAAAGCAGCTTTAGATTTAGGTGCTGAAGGTGTTCTTTTAGCATCAGGAATTATTCTATCAGAAAGCCCTGAAAAAGCTTTATTAGATTTGGTAAGTAAGATATAATTCAAACTTTTCAAAAATTTATAAATTAAATATTTTTCAATTAAAAAATAAAGGAAATGAGAGAATGGCAACGGATTTTAAAACTATCGATGATTTTGATGTTAGAGGCAAACAAGTTTTAGTTAGAATAGATATTAATTCTCCAGTAGATCCAAACACTGGTATTATTTTAGACGATTTACGAATAAAAGGTCATATTGAGACCATTGAAGAATTATCGCATAAAGGAGCTAAAGTAATTCTTTTAGCACATCAAAGTCGCCCTGGAAAGGCTGATTTTACAACACTTAGGCGCCATGCTGATAGATTAACACAAATTTTAGGTTTTGAAGTAGATTATGTTGATAGCATTTTCTCAGCCGATGCAATTAATGCAATAGAAAACCTAATTAATGGAGATATTCTGCTTCTTGAAAATGTAAGATTTTTCTCTGAAGAATCCTTAAGTCGTTCTCCTGAGCAACATTCAAAATCATTGCTTGTTAGTAGTTTAGCACCTTACATTGATATATTTATCAACGATGCATTTGCAACGGCTCATAGATCTCATTTATCTTTAGTAGGATTTACTAAAGTTGTTCCTTCTGCTGCTGGAAGGATAATGGAAAAAGAAATTGGAATAATAACTCATGCTATTGAAAATGATGAAAGACCATCCATTTTTGTTTTAGGTGGAGTTAAAGCAGATGATTCTATTGAAGTAATAGAGAATGTATTGAGAAATGAAGCAGCTGATTCAATACTAACAACGGGTCTTGTTGCTAACATATTCTTAAAAGGTGCTAATGTTAAAATAGGTGAGGTAAATGAGAATTTTATTAAGAGTAGAGATTATTATTATTTAGTTGATAAAGCAAAAGAACTTATTAAAGATTATGGTGATAAAATATTCTATCCTGAAGATGTAGCTATTGAAGATAAGGGTAATCGACTTGATGTAGATATTAATGATATTCCAAATAAGCCTATTTTTGATGTTGGCATTAGAACAATTGAAAAGTATAGGGAAATAATTAAAAATGCTAAAACAATTTTTGCAAATGGACCAGCAGGTGTTTTTGAAGACCCTAACTTTTCAATTGGAACGGATGATATTTTAAATGCAATAGCTAATTCATCTGCTTTTACAATTGTGGGTGGAGGACATATTGGTGCTGCTGCAGTTGCTATGGGCTTTGATAATAAGATTGAACATATTAGTAGTGGTGGTGGTGCAAGTATTAGTTTATTAGCTGGTAAAAAATTAATAGCCGTTGAAGCATTAAAAAATGCTAAATAGTCTTTATTTATTTAAATTTCATCCTTTTTAAGATA
The DNA here is from genome assembly GCA_031289975.1 of Methanobrevibacter sp. GTDB lineage: Archaea > Methanobacteriota > Methanobacteria > Methanobacteriales > Methanobacteriaceae > Methanovirga. The sequence continues at coordinate 6,097 of JAITOM010000351.1, forward strand.
TTCAATTGATTTTTTTATTTACCAAAAACTCTTTTACTAATGTTCTATCACAAAAACTTTTCTTATTAACATCATATGACCCACAATAAACACATTTACATTCATTATATTCAAATTTACCATCATCTAAATCATGGATTGTCTGAACAATTTCTAAAAGTGGCTTATTAGGGAAAAGCTTCGCACGAAGTAATTCATTAAAAGACTTCGAATAATCGGAAAAATCATCAAGACTATTCTGAATACTCGTAATACCAATGTTTTCCGAGGTATATGTTTTTCCAATGGACATAAAACATTATATATAAAATCATATATATAATCTTTATTTGCATCCTGGATTAATTACTTAAATTTAATGCTTTAGAGTAGAGATTATAGAATAATTAACTAAAGCATCATGAATTTTAATAGCTAATTTAATAAGTCATTGATTTTAATAATGTTATATTAATTTTAAAACAGTTTTTAGAAAAAGATTTCATATGAGTCAGTAATAATAAAGATTAAAAAAGTAATACTAAATTATTACAAAAATATGAGTAGTTAATAAATTGTCATTTTTCCTTAATAAGGAGTCAAGATCTTTAAACTTTCTAATTTTAAGTGATATATCTTAATAATATTTATTTTTAAAAAAAACAGATCAAAAACTTTATTAAAATCATATAATACATATTAAATTAGAATTAAGTTATAAAACAATATTAATATTTAAATTAAAATCATATTTTTTGATTTTCTTAATTTTAATAAAATATTATAAGTACCTTTGATAATTATTTTAAAATAAGTTATAGTAGTTTTGATAAAATTCTTAATATAGTGGTTTTGATAAAACTCTTAATAAATGAACTTTTTTAAAAATATAGTGGGTTTGATAAAGTTCTTAATAAATAAACTTTTTTAAAAATAAATATTATAACTTTTTTAAAAATAAATATTATTAAAAAATATTAATTTAAAATTATTTATATTAATTAATATATACTTATATTATTTAAAATTTAAAATTATAGATTTTAACGAAGTAATATTTAAAATTAAATAATTTAATAAAAAAAAATATCATTCAAAATTTAAGAACTTTTCTATAATTACTATAATATAAATTTGTTTTAAATAAATATATTTTAATAATATTTATTTTTAAAAAAGTTATTTATTAAGAACTTTATCAAAACTACTATAATTATTTTACTATATTTTCATTAATTTTAATTTAATGCACTGACACTATAGTTTAATCAAGTTTAATATTGAATATACATGAAATGATAAGTATAATGGTCCCCCATAAAAATAATAATCATGATTTTTTTAATTAAAAATTTAATAATTAAGGTATAATTAAAAAATAATTGTTGTCCACAATCATATAATTTTTTTTAGTTTTTTTGATGGATTGTTTATTATTAATAATAAATTATTGTTTATTAAAGTAATGAGATTTTCAATTTCTTCATCATGATAATATGCATTATCATATATAATACTTATGGTATGGGAATGTCCATTGTTAAAAATTTCTATATGTGTTTCATTTTTCTCCATAGGTGATCTTACACCATGGTATAAGTCTTCAAATATTACTTTGTTACCATTTTTATTTTCATTATCAGTCATTTCACTCCGATAATTATATCTAAATATATGGCTAAATTCAAAGAAACATCGTGTAAATTTTTCTGTGAACAATGAATATTCAATTCCCCTTTTGAAAGTTTGTTGAATATTAGATAAATATTCACTAACAATCATATCATGATTTATATTAAATAAAAGATAAATAAATTTGAAAAACAATCCAATAGTATTAAAATATTTTACATTGTCACGACCATTAAAAAGAGCAAGTAATAATACATTCAATGTTTTTAAAAATTTACTTAAAGATAGAACTATTACAGCTAAAAATAAATCACTCATCAAAAAACTATTTTTTTTAGAAAATTCTGTTAAAACATTATTATCAATGATAATATTTTTATGTCTTAATTCATGTTTTCTTTTAATTGATTTTTCGTTAATATAAGAAGAAAATTGGAAATTCATTATTTGTTTTTTAAAATAATCATCAGCTTTTTCATTTAGCTTTTCATTTTTTTGTTCTTGTATGGAATCTAAAGCATAGTCAAAATAGCTGAATTTTTTCTTAGAATTATTATTATTGTAATATCTTATCAATTCCTCCACAAATATTTTGTTAGAATGCATATCTGTGATAATGTGATGAATATCCATTAATAATTCAATTTTATTATCATGATAATAGAGTTCAAATCTGAATAAAGGACCTTTAAACAAATCAAAAGGTCTGACAAACTCTTTTTTCATCTTATTTGTTAAGTTGGTTTCATGAATTTTAATATCTACTTTATAATCATTATTTATTTTTTGATAAATCTTGGTATTAAAATTGATTAAATGAGTTTTAATATAAGGATTAAGTTCAATTGTTCGAATCAGAGCATCTTTCAATTTATAAATATCAAAAACATTAGCATCAAAATTAATACACATTGGTGTATTATCGTTTAAAGTCATAGGAAGGTTCTGAATCTTGAAAAAGTAGCTTAATTGCTGTTGAGTAAGAGGATAATACTTTTTTGGGCTGTGCCTTGTGTACTCAGTTTTGGAAAATTCTTCTATTTTCCTGCAAACATCTTCAATAGTCACTGATCCTGTATACATCTCTATGAAATTTAATTCAACATCATATATGTCATATACTTTTTTTGCAAAATTCATTATAGATAATGATGTGAAACCCATACTTATAAAACTGTTAGTTATACCAAATTTGTCATATTTTAAAATTTCAGCACAATAGTTAAATATTTCTTTTTCTAATTCACTTTTTGGGGGAATAATTTCGTCTAAAATAAGATCAGAGAATTGTGGTTGTGGTAATTCTCTAATATTTATTTTACCAGAAAGTAACAGTGAGAATTTAGGTATATATATATATATCTGTGGAAGCATCCATTTGGGTAACTTACCTTTTAAGTGTTCATCTAACCTTTTTTTAAGATCGTTGATTTGTTTATTAGTTAATTTTTTATTAGGTGTGAAATATAAAGTTAAATATTGATTCTTATTCATTTTTGAAATTGTAATAAATATTTTTTTCAATCCAAAACTACTATCTATATTATTTTCTATTTCACCAGCTTCTATTCTTTGTCCTCTAAGTTTAAGTTGACTATCATATCTTCCAATTATAGAATATTCACCATTCATATTTAGAATTGCTAAATCTCCTGATTTAAAATAAATGATATTGCTTCGTTTTATGAATTTTTCTTTTGTGAGTTTAGATTTGTTCAAGTAACCTTTAGCAACAGATAGCCCACCTATATACAATTCACCAATAATGTCTGGAGGTAGTGGATTACAGTCGATATCTGCAATCATTTCTAAAACACCATCTATAGATTTACCTACAGAAATATTATCATCATTCAAATTCTTTATATTAGCATGACCAGTTTCAGTAATACCATAAAGATTATATAATTCTGCAGAACTTATTTCTTTAAATTTTTGAATTAAGTTAGTATTGAATTTCTCACCTGCAATTATCACTATCTTCATTTTTTCTAATACTTTTAAGATATTTTTATTTTCTAAGTATTCTTCTAATACTGAAGGCACTATAATAAGTACATCAAATTCAGTTTTATCATGCAAATTAATTAAATTGGAGTTTTCAGCATTGTTTAAAACAATTTTTAATCCATTAAATAAGAATAAAAATAAACTAGTTATGAATACATTAGTTACATTGTAGTTAATCATGAGCAGAAGTTTATTTTCTTCTTTTAAGAATTTATTAATTAAAGGATCGTGTGCTATTCTATAAGCATAATTTGAATGACTAATTAAAACTCCTTTAGGTAAACCTGTTGAGCCTGAAGTATAAATAATAGCTGAAATATTATTTGGATTCAAGTTAATGGATGGATTGTTTGTATTTTTTTCTTTTAGAATAGTGTTAATATTAAAACTTTTATCTGTTTTATCAGTTATTATATATTTTGCCCCACTATCCTTAGTTATTGCATTTATTCTTTCTACAGGATCATCTGGATTTATAATTATGAATGTTCCACCACTTTTTAATATGCCTAAAATACTTATTATCAATTTACTATCATGCTCTAAATCAATAATAATCCTATCTTCAACTTTTAACCCTTTTTTAATTAAGGCATTAGCAATTTTATTTGCTTCACAATTCAATTGTTTATAAGTTAAAATAAAATTATTTGATTCTAAAGCAATATTATCTCCATTTTTGTAAACTACATCTTCAAATATTTCATTCAACAAATAAGAATCATTATTTCGATATTTTTGATGGGTACTATCAAAATTAAGAAGAGAAATATCTTTAAGAAGAGTAGTATTATCAGCAATGAAATATTTAAGGATTTTTGATAAAGATTTTCTAAATAATTGAACTAAATCTTCACTGTATAATGATTCGTTATATAGTATCTTAAGCTTATCTTCTTTTTCATCAAAAATTATAGTGAAATTAGATTCAGGTATCTTAAAATATTTTTTATCCTTAAATTTGTAATAAAATTGTAAATCAGGTAAAATTAAGTCATTAAGTTTTCTAAAATCATCAAAATAAGGCTGATATTCTTTTGTTTTTTTTAAATTTTCTTGAACATTATTGAGAAAAGTTTCAACACTTTCATTGGTGTTTATATTCATACCAAAAATTATCTTCTCCAATTCTGTGTTTTTACTTAATAGCACGGATATTAATATTTTTTTGTTAAAAACAAATTTAGTTAAAGTAAAAAGCACTGTTGATAAAAGTAACGATTTTAAATC
>JAITOM010000369.1 GCA_031289975.1 Methanobrevibacter sp.
AAAATAAAATAATTAAATTTATTAATTAATAATTTAATAAAATATTAAAAAATATTATTAAAAATTAAGCAAATAAAAATAAATGATTAATTACAAACTTTTTTTATTCCACTATAATATAAATATATTTTGATCAATACAAATAAGTTTAAATTAATATATTTTAATAATATTTATTTTTAAAAAAGATACTTATTAAGAACTTTTATCAAAACCACCATAATTACAAAAATTTTTTCATCAAATTTTTTCATCATTATTTTTTTTCATCTATTTATTATATTACTAAAAACTTTATATAATAAAACATTTAAATAAATAATATAGATTGATATATATTATATAAAAATAAAAACAATTAAAATATTAAAAGGTGATTAAATGTCAAAAAAAGATAAAATTTCACTTCCTGCATCAGGAGCAGGTTTAGTAAGATATTTTGATGAAGAAAGTATGGGACCTAAAGTAAGTCCAGAGCAAGTTGTAGCGATAACAGTTGCTTTAGCTATTCTTTGTATTATTTTAAGATTCTCAACTTCAGGATAGTTTTTTATTAATTTCCATTTTTTTTAAAATCTTTAATTCTTGTAAAAATCTTTAATTAATCTTTAAATATAAATTTATTAAATAATTTGAATTTTATTATTCTAAAATAGTTTAGAACATGATTTTATTATTCTAAGGATATAAATCTCTATTTTAATGATATAAATCTCATACTTTTCATTGAAATAGAATTTCATCCAATTGATAATCATCCCATTTTCTTTTATCTAAAACAATCTCTAATTCTTGAGGAGTTATAAGTGGTTTTTTATATATTGAAGAATCATCAATAGCTATTCGAGGACAAGCAGTGACAATGAAGCCTTCTATATTTAAATAGGGGAGTAAAATGTCTGGACTTATGTTATCTGCTAAAATTAAATATGCTTTTTTTCCTTCATCCTCTAAGGTTTTTTTAATTTCCTTTGCTAAATTAAATCTATATTGACCTTCCTTAGAAGATATTAAGATACCCCAAATATTAACTTCTTTAGCTTTCACAATTCTTGCAAATCTAATTCTTAATATTTCATCTGATAAATCTTTAATATTACTTATTTCGGAAGTGTAAGGATTTACAACAATTACTGGTGCTTTAGTAAAAAGATGAATACCAAGAGGATGAAATTTACCACTTCCAAGGAATAAATAAGCTTCTGCATCTAAATTTTTGATAGATGAAAAATTACAGCCTAAAACTTGACCTTTTTTAGTTGATTTTGAGGATTTAAGAAGGATTTCCTTTCCATTATCTTCTAAAAAGTCTTTAATTTCATCTAATACTTGAAGATGCTGTGTAGTAGTTGCAATAGCTATTTTAGAATAATTTTCTAATGAGGGTAATGATTTTTTAAGAACTTCATTTATTTTAATATCTGAGTAAGCTTCAATGAAAATAATTGGTATTTTATATTTTAAAGGAAGTGGAGTATGACCATAATGAACAATCAAATCAACCATATCCATCATTTTAGAATCTGCTACATCACATGCCCCAAAACAAGGATCTCCAGAAATAATAACATTAGTTTGAGTTTTAGTTTCAATTTCATCAGCAATAGCAGTTGATTTAATCTTAAGACCTTCAGGAAATTGTAATCCTATATTTTTAGCATTATATTTCTTAATTTGTTTTACAACATTTTCCATTTCCATATTATAATTTGACATTCAAATCCCAAAACATTATTTATGCTATTTTTAATAATTTAAAATTTTTCTAAATTTAACTAAGATAAATCCTTTAAATTAAATTTAAACTCTTTAAATCCTTATTAAGTTTATATTTTCTGACTTTAAAGTACTCCATTTTATTAAAATTTTAAATAATTATTATAGAATGAAACTTAAATTTTTGCAAAAATCATAGCTTTAATTTTTCTTAAAATTAATCTTTTTAAAATTAAAATTATTATTTTTAAAAAATAAATAAAATAAACTATTTAATTATATAGTCATTTTGGAAAAGTTCTTAAATTTTGGATGATAATTTTTTTTATTAAATTATTTAATTTTAAATATTAATTTATAAAAATCTATAATTTAAATTTTAAATATCTAAACTATACTATTTTGCACTTAAATTTATATATTGTTTCTACTTATTAAAAGTTTTTGGATTTGGGAGGATGTAAAATTTTTGTGGAATTTTAGATCTGTGAGGTTATTTCTAATTTTTTGCATAATGCTAATGAATTACTAATTGTTTATAAAAGAAGATATTATTTCACCTATAAAATTGTGAAAATGATGATAAAAAATACGAAAATTTCACATTTTTTGACATTTCCAAATATAGTCATTATGGAAAAGTTCTTAAATTTTAAAATGATAATTTTTTTTATTAAATTATTTAATTTTAAATATCACTTTATAAAAGTTTATAATTTTAAATTTTAATTAATATAAATTTATTTTGATTAATATAAATAATTTTAAATTAATATTTATAAAATCTATGATTTTATAAGTCAAAAAATTTCTAATTTTTGCTATTTTTTAATAATAATTATTTTTAAAAAAGTTATTTATTAAGAACTTTATCAAAACTACTGTAATAGAAAAAAATATATACTAAAAAAAATATATACTACAAATATCATAATTAAATACTATTGCATATAATCCTTAATAATAAATTTTATTAAATACTTTATAAAATCAAGATTTAGAGAAATATAAGCCGATTATTACCCTAATCTCATGTTTATTAATCAAATTTAGAGGAAGATGAATGTTA
>JAITOM010000056.1 GCA_031289975.1 Methanobrevibacter sp.
TGTGAGAATTTTTTTCTAATTCCATATACTACTATATATCAGTATTAGTATATATACTTTTCGCTTTTAGTTACAAAAATTCATCTACAACTTAAAAAATAGAAAATTTTTTTGAAGTCGCAATTTCTTTTTGTGATTATGATAAAAATTATATTGTTTTGTAAATTTGATAAAATTTATAAAAATCATCTAAATTTAGATATAATTGTTATTATATAAATACTTTACTTATCTTTTAATTTTAATTAATATTCTTTAAATCAGCATAATACTATATTCCTTATTAAATTTTCATTTGATTTAATATTTAATTCTCTTTTTTAACAAAATACTCTAATATTAAACATTCATCAATGGAATAGCCATTTTTCATTTTAAGTTGAATACCATCTTCCATAAAGTCAAATCCTTCACCATCCACTAAGGTTTTTGATTGACTACCACCAACAATAAGTGGACCTATACATACTCTCACCTCATCAATTAAACCTTCCTTAAACATTGAAAAATTAAGAGTTGAACCACCTTCTAAGATAATGGTTTTAATTCCTTTATCATATAAATGGATCATTAATTTTTTTAAATCAACATTCTCTTCACCACCAATGAAAACATCAGCCTTTTCCTTCAATAATGAAAGAGATTTTTTATTTTTTAATATCTTATTGGATGTAGCTATTATTGTTTCAGCATCAGAATTTAATACATTAGAGTTAAGTGGTGTTCTTCCATGACTATCAACAACAATCCTAATAGGATTTATCTCCTTCATAGCTATTTCAGTGATATCCTTATCTGGTAATTTATGGGCTGTTAATTTAGGATCATCCATTAAAACCGTGTTTATACCAACCATAATTCCGTCAAGTTCTTTTCTCAGTTTATGGACTCTTTCAATATCTTTTTTATTGGATATTTTTGAACTTCCATTTTTTGTAGCTATTTTACCATCTAAGGTCATAGCAGCATTTAATATAGTATAAGGTCTCATTATAACACTTTATATTCCAAAATATTTGAAAATCATTTAAATAAATCTTTTATTATCTAATACATCTTATCTTTTATTATTTAATACATCTTATTATCTAAATATAAATTAATCAGTCCAAAATATAATTAATGATAAAAATCCACAAAAGTTTACACTTTCACATAATATAAGAAAAGATTAAATACTATAAAAAATAAATAATATTATATAGTAAATTATTTAATTGATAATCATTATAGAAAAGTTCTTAAATTTTAAAATGATAATTTTTTTATTAAATTATTTAATTTTAAACATAGCTTTATGAAAATCTATAATTTTAAATTTTAAATAATATAAATTTATTTTGATTAATATAACTAATTTTAAATTAATATATTTTAAATTAATATATTTTAAATTAATATATTTTAATAATATTTATTTTTTAAATTGTTAAGTAATATTTTTTTTCAAAAATTCATTTTCTTTAAATTTTAAATTAAAATAAAAAATAACATTAAAAGAGATATAAATAGAATATATTGCAATATTTAATTTAATTATAAATAAAATTAAATTTTTATAATGAATATCTTATTATAACTTTAATATAATTAATCTATACCTAATTATTATTTTATATTAACTGATAATCAATTATTAAATTATTACTAATATCTAATTTATAATGGATGATAGTTCATTAAATTCATTGAATATGTATTTTGAATTAAAATAATCTTAAAATTTAATTAAATATCATGAGGTTGTTTAAATGGCAGGAATTGTAGGATATGGTGTTTATATACCATCATATAGAATTAAAGTAGAAGAAATTGCAAAAGTTTGGGGTGATGATTCTAATGCTATATCTAAAGGTTTAATTGTTAATGAAAAATCAGTCCCTGGTCCTGATGAAGATACTGCTACAATAGCTGTTGAAGCATCAAGACATGCTTTAAAAAGAAGTATGATTAATCCTAAAGATATTGGTGCAGTTTATGTGGGTTCTGAATCACATCCTTATGCTGTAAAACCAACAGCAACAATTGTCTCAGAATCAATTGAAGCAGCACCAAACATGACTGCTGCAGATTTAGAATTTGCATGTAAAGCAGGCACAGCTGGGATGCAAATAGTTATTGGTCTTGTTGATTCTAAAATGATTAAATATGGTTTAGCTATTGGTGCTGATACATCTCAAGGAGCACCAGGTGATGCATTAGAATATACGGCATCTGCTGGAGGAGGAGCATATATCATTGGAAATAAGGATACTCTTGCAGATTTTGATTATACTTGTAGTTTTACAACAGATACTCCTGATTTTTATAGGAGAGAAGGTCAATCCTATCCAAGTCATGGTGGAAGATTCACAGGAGAACCTGCATTTTTCAAACATGTTCAAGGAGCAGCTAATAGATTGTTTGAAGAGACTGAAACCAGTGCAAAAGATTATGATTATGGTGTTTTTCATCAACCAAATGGTAAATTTTACTTAAAAGTTGGTAAGATATTAGGATTCGATAATGAGCAAATAAAAGATGGTCTTTTAACTCCTAATATTGGTAACACATATTCTGGAGCTACTCCTCTTGGTCTTGGGTCAGTTCTTGATAAAGCTCAAGCTGGAGATAAGATATTAGCTGTTTCATATGGTTCAGGAGCTGGAAGTGATGCCTTTGCTATCACGGTTAATGATAAAATAGATGAAAGAAGAGATTTAGCTCCTAAAGCAGAGGATTTTATTAATAATAAGATTTATGTTGATTATTCTATTTATGCTAAGTATAAAGGAAAATTAAGAATGGCTTAGATAATGGTAAGTTGAGGTGAAATTATGAGAGATGTAGCAATTATTGGTGTATCACAAACAAAATTTGGAGAATTATGGGAAGCATCCTTTAGACAATTAATAGCAGAAGCAGGATTATCAGCTATTGAAGATTCTAATATTCAAGGAGATGATATTGATGCTATGTATGTTGGTAATATGACAGCAGGACTTTTTATACAGCAAGAACATATAGCATCACTTATTACTGATCACACTGGGTTAAATCCAATTCCTTGCACTCGTGTTGAAGCAGCATGTGCATCAGGTGGTCTTGCACTTAGACAAGGAATAATAGCTGTTGCTTCAGGATATCATGATATTGTAATATCTGCTGGAGTAGAAAAAATGACTGATGTTGTAGACCCAACACCAGCAATAGCAACAGCATCGGATCAAGAATGGGAAGCTAAAATAGGAGCAACATTCCCATCACTTTATGCTATGATGGCAAGAAGACATATGTATGAATATGGAACTACAAGGGAACAATTAGCAATGTTTTCAGTGATTAACCATGAAAATGGTTCTAAGAATCCAAAAGCACAGTTTCCATTTAAAATAACCGTGGATCAGGTTTTAAATTCCAGTAAAGTTGCAGACCCACTAAGACTATTAGATTGCTCCCCTGTAACTGATGGGGCAGCAGCTATTGTATTGGCTCCAGCAGAAGATGCTCATAAATATACTGACACACCAATTTATGTTAAAGCTTCTGCTCAAGCTTCTGGAACAATAGCATTGCATGATAGAAAAGATATTACAACAATAGACTCAACAAAAATAGCAGCTAAAAAAGCTTATGAAATGTCTAATTTAACAAGTAAAGATATTGATACAGTTGAAGTTCATGATTGTTTCTCAATTAATGGTATTTTAGCTATTGAAGACTTAGGATTTGTAAAAAAAGGAGAAGGTGGCAAAGCTGTTGAAGAAGGCATAACTCAAAATGGTGGAAAAATCCCAGTCAATCCTTCTGGAGGATTAAAATCAAGAGGTCACCCTCTTGGTGCAACAGGAATAGCTCAAGCAGCTGAAATTGTTTGGCAATTAAGAGGAGAAGCTAATAAACACCAGGTTGAAGGTGCTGAAATAGGCATGACCCATAACATTGGTGGAACAGGTGGAACTGCAGCTGTTCATATACTATCCAGATAATAAACCTATTTTTTTTTAAAGAGTTAAAAATTTTTATTTTGTTTCTTTATTTATTTTTATAATATGATCGTGAAAAATGTTTGCAATTAATCATTTATTTTTAAATATCTTATTTTTAGATTTCCAAATATTATATTTTCATAAAATAGATAATATAATAATTTAAATTAGAATTAAATTATAGGATGATGCTTATATTTAATTATGGTGGATTCAATAAAGTTTTTAATAAATAACTTTTTTTAAAAATAAATATTATTAAAATATATCTATTTAAAATTAGCTATATTAATTAAAATAAATTTATATTATTTAAAATTCAAAATTATAGATTTTTATAAATTAATATTTAAAATTAAATAACTTAATAAAAAAAACATCACTTTAAAATTTAAGAACCTTTCCACTAAGAGTATATACAAATTCAAATTGAAAAAATATAAAATTGAAAAATATGTTTAACAAATAAATGGGGAAATAAATATGAAACTATTGCCTATAGGTATACAAACATTTTCTGAGATAATAAAAGATAATTACATCTATGTGGATAAAACTAAAGATATTTATAGTATGGTTAGTACAGGGAAAATTTATTTTCTATCACGCCCTCGACGATTCGGTAAATCCCTATTAGTCAGTACATTAGAATCTCTTTTTAAAGGAGAAAAAGAATTATTTAAAAATCTTTATATTCAGGATAAATGGAATTGGGAAGATAAATATCCTGTAATAAAATTAGATATGACGAAAGTTAATTCAGAAACA
>JAITOM010000157.1 GCA_031289975.1 Methanobrevibacter sp.
AATGATTTTAATATGAGAGAAGGTATTCCTAATGAATTTTTAATGAAAAATTTTGTTTATATCAATTTAATCAGTATTAAAAAAGATTTGTACTTACGTTCTATAGTTTACAATCTTAAAAGAATAGTGAAGCTCAAATGTACAGTATACTAAAGAAAAAAGACATTTATTACTAATCTTGGGAAAATTATACAAGATTTAGTAGACTAATCTAGGGAAAAATGCTATTTTTTCATTTGCCATAAAATATTAGTAATACTTTTAAGTTAAATGTTTGGAACCTTAACATATATATTTAATACAACCCATACTGTAGAACTGAACAGTAAAAAGAAATATAGAAAAATAAAAATTTTATATTTTTAAACTTAGAAAAGCAAAGCTTTTCTTTACTTACAAACATTATTTCATACACTATATAACATATAACTTTTTGAATGTAATATGTACACAGAGCGAATCAAAAATTATATAAACCTGAGTTAGAAAATTAGATTTATATAAACTCCCATTAGAAAATATATAATTTTAAATTAATAAAAGAGTGAACAAAGTGGAATATCATGAACAATTTAAAGAATTTACCCTTAGCGATTGCTGAATTTAAAGAATTGATTGAAACAGATTCTATTTATGTTGATAAGACAGAAGAAATATTTAAACTAATGGAAGAGGCAGGTAATTATTTTTTCCTTTCTCGTCCAAGAAGGTTTGGAAAATCATTATTATTAAACACCATTAAAGAATTATTTAGAGGAAATAAAGAATTGTTTAAAGGTCTTTATATATATAATAAATGGAATTGGAATGAAAATTTCCCTATAATTTATTTAAATATGAGTAAAATGTCAAATAGATCACCAGAAAAATTAGAACTTGATCTTGAAGACTTTATTGAAACCATTGCAGAAGAAAATCAAATAACCATTAATAACAATATTTCATTGGAACGAAAGTTTTCACATCTGATAAGGAAATTATCTAAATCCACAGGGAAAAAAGTCGTTGTTTTAATTGATGAGTATGATAAACCTATACTTGATAAAATTGATGAGATGAAAATAGCTGATGCTAATCGTGAGATATTAAAGAGTTTTTATGAGATTTTAAAAGGTAGTGAAGAGTATCTTCATTTTGTTTTTTTAACTGGTGTTAGTAAATTTTCACAAACCTCCATTTTTTCTGGATTTAATAATGCAACAGACTTAACCTTAGATCCTAAGTTTAATAATATTTGTGGTTACACACATCATGAACTAAGAACACATTTTAAGGACTACATTACACTTTTAGCAAAAAAGGAATTTCTTAGCTATAATGAGGTTTTAAATAGGATTGATTACTGGTATGATGGTTATAGCTGGGATGGTATAAATAAAGTTTATAATCCTTTCTCTACCTTATCATTATTCAGATTTTTAGAATTTAAGAATAAATGGTTTGAGTCTGGAACTCCTACATTTTTAGTTAAGCTTTTAAAGATAAGAAATGATTTTAAACCTATTTTAGAACCTATTAAAGCTTTTGAATCTTCGTTGTCGACTTTTGACTTGGATAATATTAATATCAACACTTTACTTTTTCAAACTGGTTATTTAACCATTAAAAGCATTGAAAAGGCTTATGAAGAGATTTGCTATACCTTAGATTTTCCAAATTTTGAGGTTGAAAACTCATTTCTCAACTATCTATTAAACTCATATACAAATTATCAAGATGATATTAAGAGTTTAAGATATACTTTACTTAAACAAATTAAAAATATTGATAATGGAGGATTTAATAGTAGTTTAAATAGTTTACTATATAATATTCCTTATCAAATCCATAAAACCAATGAAAGCTATTTTCATGCGATTTTCATTATTTTATTTAAATTATTAGGATTTAATGTAAGAGCAGAAGAAAGTACAATCAGTGGTAGATCCGATTTAGTCTTAGAAGAAGATAATTTTGTGGTAATAGCTGAATTCAAATACTCGACTACGAAAACATCTAAAAATGGTGATGAAATTCCTATTAAATCATTTAAAAGTATGTTAAATGAAGCATTCAATCAAATTCATGATCGAGGATATTATAAAAAATACACCAATACTAAGATCATTTTAATTGCAATAGCTTTTGCAGGTAAGGATATAGAATCGAAAATGGAATTATTAAACTTAGATGGAGGATAATTGGATGACCTATACATATAAATTTACTTATTTATTGTTGCATCTACACGTTGTTTAATAATATCAATAAGTAATGGATTAGAACCAATAGGATCGAGATATATAATCTTTCCATTAAACTCCATTCCTATATTTTTATGATTATGAGAATGATCATGGTCATGATGATGACTGTGTTTAATATTGCTTGGAAGTTTTAAAATTTTAGGAATATCCCTTTTTGTATGCATTCCATGAGCTATGAAAACAGGAACAACAATTAAATTTTCAAAAGTGTTATCTTTTAAAAATTCATTAATTGCAATAGGAATACTTGGATCTGTAAGTTCCATGAACCCTAAAGTTACTTTATAATCAGTTTCATCTTTAAACATTCGTAGAAGCTCATTAATAAATTCACTATTATAATTCAATCGACTACCATGACTAACCAGTACAATCCCAGTATTTTCATTGTTTAAAGTATCTGAATTTATGAATACATCATCGACTTTAGACTTCAATATTTGAAGAATAAGAGGATCTGAACCTATACAATCAAGTAAAACTATCTCCCCATCAAAATCAAAACCATCAAGATGATTTAGGTAATGATCATCAGGATACACACCATCTAAAAATCTTGGATCAGCTTCCTTTTTTTCCATGCCCAAGATTAAAGGTATATCAACCAAGGTATGAATACCATCCGCTAAAAATATGGGTATAGCTATTATTTTATCAACAGCTTTTAATGAAAGATTATCTACTGCTTGTGAGATTGTAGGTTTTGAAAATTCTAAGTATCCTATTTCAACAGGACAATTAATTACTTTTTTAAACTTCACAGCTATTTCACTAAATACATCACTTGCAAAAGGAAGACTACTGCCATGACTAATTAATATTACTCCAACATCATTTCCTGGTTTTAAATTTAAACTCATATATTTGCTCCATGTCCTTGATTTTTCTAAAAACCTATTTCTATTTGGAAACTAAGTTTAATATTATATTGTATTAACTAATGTTTGTAAGAAAAAATCAAAGACAAACTTTTAAAAACGAGCAATCGAAGATTTCTCTAAATTTCTTTCAGAAATAAACGGGAAATCATGAATTTTCCGTTTCTAATTAAACGAGGTTCAATACTGAAGTTTTTAAAATTTAACAATGTTTGTTAAATTTTTAATTAAAAAAATCATAATTATAGTCATTATATAAAAGTTCTTAAATTTTAAATGATAATTTTTTTATTAAATTATTTAATTTTAAATATTATTTTATAAGAATCTATAATTTTAAATTTTAAATTATAATTTTTTTATTAAATTATAGTCATTTTGGAAAAGTTCTTAAATTTTGGATGATAATCTTTTTTATTAAATTATTTAATTTCAAATATTAATTTATAAAAATCTATAATTTTAAATTTTAAATAATATAAACTTATTTTAAATAATATAAATAATTTTAAATAAATATTTTTTAATAATATTTATTTTTAAAAAAGTTATTTATTATAGAACTTTATCAAAACCACTATATTATTTTTAAACATACAAATAAATTCTCATAAGGACACTGTAAAAAGAGCATGTTTTCGAAGATCCAAAACCCAATTTTTAGCTGGAAAAATTTAGACTATGTATATTGCATTGATTTTAGCTCATTTTCTTAATTTTAAAAAATTTTCTATTTTTTAAAGTTAGAAGCGAAAAATCTTTGATTTTCCGTTTATTTCTGAAAGAAATTTAGAGAAATCTTCGATTGCTCGTTTTTAAAAGTTTGTCTTTGATTTTCTTAATTTTCAATTGTAAAAAACTATGCTAAAGTTACACTGCCATTTTATTTGAATATAGCTTTATTTAAATATAATCTTTTTCAAGTAAGTAGTTAATAAGTTTATCTTCATTATCAAATACTAAATCATGACTAATTTTTTCTCTTCTAATAACTATACCATTAATCATCTTTTCACTTTCTAAAACAGCATCCAATTTTTCTAAGCTTCCGCCTTCAATTCCACTATCCTTAAGTAAGATGGCTTTAATATTAAACTCTTTTATTAAACTTAGATTAAGATCTTTAGAAAAAGGACCTTTTATAGCTATAATATCATCGACTCTAAGATTTAAATTCTCACATTCTGAGATAACCTTAAGAGTTGGTAAGACTCTATGAATTATTCTATTTTTAAGGTTTAGATTCAAAATTTTGGATAGATTCCTACTGCCTGTTGTATTTAATATGTTACCCTCAATTTTATTTAAAACTGTTCCTAAACTTTCATAATCATTTACTTCAATTATATTTGGAAAATTTTTATATTTATTTAAAACAGATTTTCTTTCATATCTAATATAAGGAATATTTAATTCTTCAGAGACTTTAATTGATGCTTTGGTTATATTTACTGCATATGGATGAGAAACATCAACCAATAAATTCACATTACTATCAATTAATAGTTTTTTAAGTTCATCTTCTTTTAAAGGCTTTGTGTTTAAAATCTTGTATTTAAAATCTTTTAAAAGACTACCGCCATAGGAACTCACGACAGATAATAATAAATCATCAGTATACTTATTTAAGGTTTTGGTTATGGTTCTTCCTTCACTTGTTCCTAAAATTAATCCAATCACGAATATTTCTCCTTTAAGCTCATTAATTAAAACAAAATAATATTTATTCTATTTAATCAAACATTCTTTAATTTATATCCTCTTGGAGTTATAAATTTATTGTTCTTCATGAAACTATTACTATTTCCTATAATGACTATTGAAGACATATCTACATCAGTATCATCAAAAGTAGAGAGATTACAGAATCGAAATTCCTCACCAATTCTTAGTGCATTTTTCACAACTGCAACAGGTGTATTTAAACTTCTAAATTCTTTTATAATTTCAATAGCCTCCTTTAAATAATGTGGTCTTCCATTACTTTTAGGATTGTATAAGGATATTATAAAATCCCCTTCACCAGCAAGTCTAATTCTTTTTTTTATTAAATCATATGGGGTTAATAAATCACTTAAACTAATATTACAATTATCATGAGAAAGTGGTGCACCAACTATAGATGCAGCAGCACTTGAGGCGGTAACACCAGGAATAACTTCTATATCTTCATTTTCTGAGATTTGAAGTATTAATCCAGCCATTCCATATATTCCTGAATCACCTGTACTTATAATTGAAACAATTTTATTTTTACTTAATTCCAATGCTTTCATAGCTCTTTCTTTTTCTTTATACATTCCAGTTGAAAATGTTTCTTTATTTTTTAAAAGAGGTTTTATAATATCAAGATATTTTGAATATCCCACAATTATATCGGAGGTATTTATAGCATCTCTTGCTTTTATTGTCATGTGTTGAAGTCCACCTGGACCAATACCAACTACAAACAGTTTTCCCATAGTTTTACCTTCCATAATACTATTGTTATATACCTAAAAATTCTAATTGTTCTTATTTATATAATTTTAATTATAGTAGTTTTGATAAAGTTTTAATGGCACTGTAAATTTAGCATGGATTTTTGCAATTGAAAAATTAAGAAAATCAAAGATTTTCGAGGCTGTGAAAAATTCAACTGATGAAACTATAATTTTTTATTTAATGGTTATAGTACTTCATTTTTTAAAGCATTTTAAGAGCTTTATAAGATTAATACAGTGCTAAAAAGAGACTTTTACTTATACCATACATTTGAGTGGAAAGTTAAGAGGATGTTCCATAATTAAATAAATTATTAAAATCCATATTTTATTAAAATAAGCTTAAAAAACTCTAATTTTTAAAAATAAGAAATTCAAAAATATCTTAAAAATAAGCAATTATGAATAAAATAAAAAAAAGATTGGTAAAACATGGAAAATAAAGAGAGTGTCAAAAAATGGCTCCTGAAATTTTTTGGGATGTTTCAAATCCAGCTGATAAAACTTTATTCTAAATTTTTTACTCATTGTATTGTATGTAGTCAAAAAATAATATTAATATTGTTGGGAATCATAAATTAAACTTACAGAATTAAATTATTATCAAAATTGACATGAACGATATTATCATTTTTTTTTGGGTCAGGACCCAACATCTTTACACTTTCGATCTTTATCTGCATAAAGTTTGATTTTTTTTAACTATTAAAAGTATATAGTAAAAAAAATTAGTTTCTTTAATGGATTGAATTATTTAAAAGGTGTTAAGTATTTGAAATTAGATTTTTTAGTTTTTCAAATGATAATTCAGTTATTTCACTAATCTCCTCCAATGAAAAACCTTTATTTTTTAATTTTAAAGCAAAATTCATTTTTTCTTTTTCAATACCTTTTTCTTCACCTATTTC
>JAITOM010000182.1 GCA_031289975.1 Methanobrevibacter sp.
TTTAAAAATAGTTAAACATGATTTTACATAATATATTGGAATTTATAACAGTTTTTAATCATATTTAAGTCTAAAAAAGGAGTATGAATTAAAAATTTTCTTATTTTAACAGCAGTGATAATTATACCTGTTTACAATGCTGAAAAGTATTTGGAAAGAGCTGTTACTTCTGTATTAAAACAGTCCATAGGTTTTGAAAATTTAGAATTAATAATTGTGGATGATAATTCAAGTGATGATACTCGAAAAATAATTGAAACTTATTCTAAAAAATATGATAACATTGTTCCAATTTATAGAAATGAAAATTCAGGAGGTGCAGGAATTCCCCGTAACATTGGGATGAAAAAAGTAACATCAGAATTTATCATGTTCTTAGATGGTGATGATACTTATAAGTCAGATGTTTGTGAAACTGTTTATGGGGCAATTAAATCTGAAGATATTGATTTTATTTGGTACAAATATCAAACGGTTTATAATGATGATTATATTGAGGATAAAATATTTAAAGATAATCCCTTTTTAGATAATTTAAAAACAAATGATGGGATATTTAGATACACTCCAAAAAAATTGAATAAGAATAATAAAAAATTTTTAGAGATTATGCAGAATGGTGCGTATGTATGGGATAAAATTTTTAAAAAAGAATTTTTAGTTAAAAATAATATTGAATTTGGAGAGTATGCAATAGAAGATTCTTATTTTATGGCTTCAGTTTTTATAAAATCTGTACATTGGAATTTATTAAATAATTATATTGGATATAATTATATTATACGTCGTGATAATTTCACAATGACATCATCTAAAAAAAATATTGAATCCTTATTGAAAGGTACAAATTTTCTTTATGATTATCTAAAAAAAGAGAGTCCTGATCTAATTAATCTTGCTTTATGTAATTTACCTTGGATAGTTAAACTGAATTTAAATTGTAAAATGAAACCGTATGAACAAAAAGAAATCCTACAAAAATACAAAAAACTATTTAAAGGATATAAACTAAATACTAGAAATTCAACAATGTCTTTAAGACTTAACATTGCATATAATATCCTCACCAAACTTGTTTCATCTAACTATATAATAGCTATTGTTTTATCAAGAATATATATAGGTATTGAAGATAAACTATCTAAAATCAGGACAAACAATATTGTTCGAAAAATTTTTTTTAAATAAATCTTCAGATTTTATAACCAAACCTTTTAAATTAAAGAATGCTTAGGTAACATTTTATAAAGTTATGTATTTGGAAATGTGAGATTAATGGAACCTAAAATTAGTATAATTATACCCACTTACAATGTTGAAAAGTATTTAGAAAAAACTATTAACTCTGTAATAAAACAGACAATAGGTTTTGAAAACTTAGAATTAATAATTGTGGATGATAATTCAAGTGATAACACTCAAAAAATAATTGAAACTTATTCTAAAAAATATGATAACATTGTTCCAATTTATAGAAATGAAAATTCAGGAGGTCCAGGAATTCCCCGTAACATTGGGATGAAAAAAGTAACATCAGAATTTATCATGTTCTTAGATGGTGATGATACTTATAAGTCAGATGTTTGTGAAACTGTTTATGAAACAATAAAATCAAAAGACCTTGATTTTGTTTGGTTTAGAGTTCAAAGTGATGATAACATAGTATTTGGAAACCATATAGTTTTAGATAACTTAGAAACAAAAAAGGGAATATTTAAGTACACTCCCAAAAAAATTAGGCATGATGAAGAATTTCTAAACATTATGATGTCTGGTGAATGTGTATGGGATAAAATTTTTAAAAAAGAATTTTTAATTAAAAATAATATTGAATTTGAGGATTGTTTATCGGAAGATATTTATTTTATGAGTTTAGTTTTTACAAAATCTGTAAAGTGGGTTTTATTAAACAATTACATAGGCTATAATTATTTAATAAGAGAAAATAGTATTATACATTCATCATCTAAAAAAAATGTTGAAATGACTTTAAAAGCTATCAATTTAACTTATGAATATCTAAAAAAAGAGAATGATAGTTTAATTAACTATGGTTTACATAATTTAACTGGGATAGTTAGATATAATTTAAATTGTAAAATGAAACTTTCTGAACAAAAAGAAATCTTGCAAAAATATAATGATCTATTTAAAGCATATAAACTAAACATTAGAAGTCCTAACCTATCTTTAGGAACTAATATTGGATTCAATATCCTCATAAAAGTTTTTTCATCTAACTATATAATAGCTATTGTTTTATAAAGAATATATATATAGGTATTGAAGATAAACTATCTAAAATCAGGACAAACAATATTGTTCAGAAAATTCTTTTTAAACAACTTTAAATAAATAAAATGGTGAATAAAAATGAAATCAGTCTGTTTAATATCAAGAGAATTAAATTATCCAAGAGGGGGGTAGGTTATTACTCCTATAGATTGTATAATAGTTTATTAAAAAATGATAGAATTAATGTGTCTAAAGTTTCTTTAATTGATGAAGGTAAGATTAGTCGGTTTCCATTGTTATATCATTTGGAAATTCCATTTTTAATACCTAACAATGTTGATTTATATCATGCATTATCCCCAATAGAAGCTTTAAGATTAGATAAAGACCGTACAGTAGTTACTATTCATGATTTAATCATGCTACGGGATACTCGTCAATTGTATAATGATCATAACACATTAGTTAAATTTGTTCTTAAAACTAATTTTGCATATGCTCTTACTAAAGCTATTATGTCTAAAAAGATTATTGTTGATAGTGAACAAACTAAAATGGATCTGTATGATTATTTTGGGGGCGATAAGATTGATTTAGGTAGTATAGATGTTGTTCGACCTATCATTAGTAGTAAATTTCAACCTATTAATATTAAAAATAGAGATGAAAATATTTTTGTAATTGGCACTCTGTGTGGTTTGGGTCGTCATAAAAGAGTCGATATTCTTATCAATAGTTTTATTAAGGCCAATATACCAAACAGTAAATTATTAATTGCTGGTCGTGGCCCTGAAATGAATAGGTTAATAAAATTAGCTAATGGTCAGGATAATATTGTTTTTATGGGTTTTATTCCTGATGAAGATATAAATCAGTGGTATAATAGTTTAGATGTTTTTGTATTTCCATCCATCGAAGAAGGTTATGGTATGCCAATAATTGAAGCTATGGCAACTGGATGTCCAGTTGTTACTTTAGATGATAGTCATATACCTAAAGATATTAAAAATCATACACATGTTTCCAATGATTTAGCATATGATTTAAAAAATAAAAAATGGTTAGATAGCTTTGATATAAAATCTAATTTGGATTTTGTTAAACAACATTCAGCAAAGAAAATTAGTAATCAGATGATTGATATATATAATCAAATATAGTGGGAAACCTATTTTTAGCATCAAAAAATAATTGAAACTTATTCTAAAAAATAGGATAATATTATTTCCATTTATAAGAGTGAAAATTCAGGTTCTCCAGGAATTCCCCGTAACATTGGGATGAAAAAAGCAAGTGCAAAATATATTATGTTCTTAGATAATGATGATGCTTATGAAGTAAATGTGTGTGAAACTGTTTATGAAACAATAAAATCAGAAGACCTTGATTTCGTTTGG
The DNA here is from genome assembly GCA_031289975.1 of Methanobrevibacter sp. Taxonomy (GTDB): domain Archaea; phylum Methanobacteriota; class Methanobacteria; order Methanobacteriales; family Methanobacteriaceae; genus Methanovirga. Next base: position 3,633 of record JAITOM010000182.1, read on the forward strand.
TTTAAACATTTAATTGATGATAATAAAATATGTTTTGATTACAGTGATGTAAAAAATGTTTGTAAGTAATCATTATTTTTAAACGTTTCTGTCAAATATGTTACGGATACAAAATGAAAACCTCCTTAAACACAATAAAAAAACAAAGTTCAACATCAAAAGCCATTATTTACAAAATATCAACGGGGTTGAAGATTTCTTTCCATCCACCTTATATCTGCAAGTTTTATTCTCAACTCCAATCCTCTATCAGTT
>JAITOM010000141.1 GCA_031289975.1 Methanobrevibacter sp.
CTTATATCTGCAAGTTTTATTCTCAACTCCAATCCTTTATCAGTTCTAAACCTTCTTTTCAAATACTTTGGCATAGTTATACCAAAAAATCTTTCTAATTTATTATTAGTATTTGGCAAATACTTATATTTTATATGTGCTATTGCTCTATCAAAATATTTAGAGAGATTTTTCACAAAAGTCACAATAACAGTAGGTAAATTCTCTACACCGTTTAATAACATATTAAATCTTCTTCTCGCTGATTTCTCAGTATCACATTTGAAAATATTAGATATTCTTTCAACATAATTATCTAAATCTTTCAATTCATTCTTTTTATTTCTAATTTATATTCACTTATTTGTTTATTTATTTAACTTTTATAACATTTTTTGTTAGAGTTCCTCACTAATCAACGGCACTGTAAACTCAGCATGGATTTTCACAATTGAAAAATTGAAAACAGACGATAAAAGTTTAATGACATGTATATGGGCTTAATGCTTTTATGCTAAAATCCAAATTCCAAATTGTGAATTTCCATCCTCTTTTTACAGTGCCCTTTTTACAGTGCCAAACTATATACTTTAATACCTAATTTTTTTGCAACAATCGTTAGTTATAATTTTTCTTAAATCAATTTTTTAAAAATTAAAATGCTTTAATTTTTAGATTTGTAGAAATGAATAAAACAAGAAATGTCCATCATCCATTATCTTAAAGAAATAAAAAAGAATAATAATTAATTATTTTTATTATCATTAATTATTTTCCCATCAAGAAATTCGATTATTCGGTTAGCATGTTTAGCAACATCTAAATCATGGGTTACTATAATTAAGGTAATATTTTCCTTAATTTGTAATTCTTGAAGTAATTTTAAAATATTTTCTGTGTTTTTTGAATCTAATGATCCTGTAGGTTCATCAGCTAAAATAATAGCTGGTGAATTAGCCAATGATCGTGCAATAGCTACTCTCTGTCTTTCACCACCAGATAAGACCTTAGGATCAGAACTTGCTTTATTTTTAAGGTTAACTAAATCCAGTAATTCTAATGACCTTTTTCTCATTTCTTTATTGGACATTTTCAATTCATACATAGGAATTTCAACATTTTCAGCACATGATATGTTGGATATAAGATTATGAAGTTGAAATATAAAACCAACAAATTTAGATCTAAATTCATTTAATTTTTTAGTGTTTCTTAAATCATAGTCTCCTATCCTTATTGTTCCTTCATCAGCCACATCCAATCCACCTAACATATTTAATAAAGTTGATTTTCCTGATCCTGATGCTCCAATTATTGCTATAAATTCTCCTTTTTCAATTGTCAAATCAACACCATCTAAAGCTTTTATAAGACCATTTTCATAGCTTTTTTTCAAATTTTTAATTTCCATAAATGACATTTTATAGTTCCTCTCATATTAAATCATTTTATTCATAACGTAAAGCTTCTGTAGGTGGTAATTTACTTGCCTTGTGAGCTGGATAAAATCCACCTACTAATCCAATGATTATTGCAAATATAACTGCTTGTAAAATTGTGTTTATTGAAAATACAAGAGATACATCATCCATTAAGAATTTTAAGACAATCATACTTAGTAATATTCCTAATATTGTACCTATAATAGATGCAACCATGGTTAATACCAATGATTCACCTAAAACCATTGTTATAATTCTTTTATTCTTCCACCCAACAGCTTTTAAAACTCCTATTTCTCTGGTTCTTTCATATACTGACATCATCATTGTATTTAAAATACCTATTCCACCAATAAGAAGTGCTAATAGTGAAATAGCAAGTGATAGTTGTTTTAACATGCTTATCATTTCACCCATCACCCCATTATCAGCTATTGATGTTGAAACATCTATATTATCACCATATTCGTTTTTTAATTCTTTTGAAACATATTCCGATTTTACACCAGTCTTTAATTTTACAATAACATTACTTAAATTCTCTGAATCCTGAACATAATCCTGAACATTTTTAAGTGATGTAATAAAACTCAAACTAACCCCCATCAAATTGTCTGGCTCGTAAATTCCAACTATTTTATAATCATCATCATCTATTTTATAATCATCTCCAACAGTTTTGTTTTCTATTTTTGCAAGACCTGATGAGATAATTCCTTCTTTACTATCATCGTTAAATGCAGTTCCATTGGTTATATTTCCTTGATATTTAAGACTTGTATTTTCCATACCTATTAAATTAATCGGAACCAGCATATTTTTATTCAGAAATTTGGTTTCATAAACCCCTGCAACACTATCAACACCTTCAGTATTTTTTATTGTATCCAACCAACTTTTATTTAAAGGTTTATTTGGACCATAAAATACAATATTTGGATCCGTCAAATTAACTTTTTCACCTTTAATTAGCATATCAATCCCAGAATTGTGGATTTTATTGTCAATACCATTAATTACTGAATCTGTTACAAAACCTAAAGCTACCATTGCACCAATACCAATTCCTATCCCAATTATTGCAAGAACTGCAATAAATTTCTTTTTAAATGGATTTTTTAAAATCAATTTCATAAACGACACAATATCAACTCAGTTTATATTTTTTAATTTATTTCTATTTCATATATAGTGTTCTGTATGTTCTGTAAAATTATTTTCTTTTTATTTATATATTAATTTTATAAAATATATTATTATAAAATTCAATTAAATATTTGTAATCAAAAATTTGTAATCAAAAATTATTTTTATTTCTTTAAATTAAATTTAAAGATGAGCATTAATTTTTAAAAAGGATATAAATTTATAATATAATTTTAATTTAAATATTTTTTTATTAATTTAAATATTTTTTATAGTTTAATTCATATTTAAAGTTATTATAATGTTTATTAGATCGTATAATGTTTATTAGAAACAAAAGATTTAAAAATTTCGATAAAATAATTATTTAAGCAATATTATAGTCATTATGGAAAAGTTCTTAAATTTTAAAATGATAATTTTTTTTTATTAAGTTATTTAATTTTAAATATTATTTCATGAAAATCTACAATTTTAAATTTTAAATAATATTAATATATTTTAATTAATATAAATAATTTTAAATTAGTATATTTTAATAATATTTATTTTTAAAAAAGTTATTTATTAAGAACTTTATCAAAACCACTATAATAAATAAAAAGCAAATAATTTTACAGAGAGTGTAAACTTTTATGGAGGTTTATCAAAATTTGAGGTTTTCTTTATATATGAAAATCCAAAATTTACAAAACCTCCACACTTTTTGACACTCTCATTTTACAAAACACTATATTTATATGATTAAAAATTAACATTATAATTATAATAAAATAGAAATTATTTTATTGATAATTATAATAAAAAATAATTTGTTATTTATTTAAAAAAAATAATATTTATTAATAATATAAAGTTAATAATATAAAGTTCTTAATAAATAATTTTTTGTTCTTAATAAATGATTTTTTGTTCTTAATAAATAATTTTTTTAAAAATAAATATTATTAAAAAATATAAAATAAATACTATTAAAAAATATTTATTTAAAATATTTATTTAAAATTAGTTATATTAATTAAAATAAATTTATATTATTTAAAATTTAAAATTATAGATTTTTATAAATTAATATTTGAAATTAAGTAATTTAATAAAAAAAATTATCATCCAAAATTTAAGAACTTTTCCAAAATGACTATATAATAAATAAAATAAAAATTAGATAATATGAAACTAAAATCTTTAAAAATACCAAATTTTTTAAAAAATCTATATGTTCAAGTGATTATAGGAATGATCTTGGGTATTTTAGTTGGATACTTTTATCCTAATATTGGAATCAGCTTAGAACCTTTAGGAAAAGGATTTATAAACTTAATTAAAATGTTAATTACTCCAATAATATTCGGAACATTGGTAACTGGAATTGTAGGAGTAAGAGACTTTAAAAAAATAGGAAAATTGGGTATAAAAGCTTTGGTCTATTTTGAAATCATGTCCACCATTGCATTGCTTATTGGTATAATTGTTGCAGAGGTAATACAACCTGGGCATGGAATTAATTTTAATTTTAATGTAATCAGCCCCACTTCAAATACTAATAATTCAATTAATGGTGTTGATTTTCTATTACATATAATTCCAAATACTGTATTTAGTGGATTTGTTAATGGAGATATACTGCAAGTTTTATTGGTATCAATATTATTTAGTGTAGGTCTTATAAAATTAAAAGAATCTGGAGAAGTGGTTTTAAATGTAATAGATAAGGTAACAAAAGTTTTTTATGAAATGGTTAGAATGGTAACCTACCTTGCTCCTATAGGGGCGTTTGGAGCTATGGGATTTACAATAGGAAATCATGGGATTGAAGCCCTTCAGAATTTACTTACATTAATTTTAAGTGTTTATTCAACATGTGGAGTTTTTGTTCTCATTGGTTTAGGTATTGTTGCTAAAATATCTGGATTTAATATTATAAAATTCCTTATATACATTAAGGATGAAATACTTTTAGTTCTTGCAACAAGCTCTTCTGAAGTCGTTCTTCCTAAAATCATGGAAAAATTGGAAAAATTAGGATGTGAAAAATCTGTTGTTGGTTTTGTTGTTCCTACAGGGTATAGTTTCAATTTAGATGGAACATGTATTTACTTAACAATAGCTACAATGTTCATATTCCAAGCATTTAATATTAATATAAGTCTAAATGATAAGTTGCTTATTTTTCTTATATTATTAATAACATCTAAAGGAGCAGCAGCAGTCACTGGCGGAGGATTCATTGTTTTAAGTGCAACTCTCTCTGAATTTCATCAGATTCCCATTGAATCCCTTACATTAATCTTAGGTGTTGATCGTATACTCTCTGAAGTTAGAGCCATTACTAACCTTATAGGAAATAGTGTTGGAACTGTTGTAATAGCTAAATGGGAAAATCTTTTAGATAAAGAAAGATTTGAAAAAGAATTAAATAAATGATTTATTGACTTACTCCCATTACTAAAGGAGACGAGATTCTTAAGATTCTTTGAAATGTTTTCCATAGCTCTTATCTTACTTCACCAGATCCAATAGAATTTTCTTTTATTATATCAGTTTCCCTATGCTATTATTCATATCCAACACAATGTTGAAAGCCACTTAATATCTCGCATTAGCTTCTTTATATCTAATAACTGAATAAATCAAATACCACTTTTTTGAACAGTTCGTCTTAAAACCTTAAATCTTCCTCTCATGCCAAAATAGCATTTTTATAATATTTCTTAACAAAACCATTCGATGGATTATCCATTACAACAATATGGACACTTGATTTTAAATCAATATATTTAAATGAATCACTAATGGATAGCAAAATTATTTTTATTTATTAAAATATTAGATTTTCAAGACTTCAAAGGATTTTAAATCTAAAAGGTCAAAGCTTAGAAGTTCAGGAGCATAAGTTACTTTTCCAACTTCAGTGATTAATTTAAATGCTTCAAATGCTTCTAAACATCCAATTATATTAGGTACAGGACCAATAACTGGTGGAACCCCTCGTGTCATTTTTTGGATATCTTCTCTTACATTACTATCTAATTTTTTACCTATTGATGGAAATTTAAATAATTCCTCATAGGTAGGTGTGTCATTGGTGAATGTAGTAATTTGTCCAGATGTTCCATGAATAGCTCCATGAATATAGGGTATATTAAGTCTATTAGCAGCTCTTGTTAGAATAACTCTGGTAATTAAATTATCTACTGCATCAATTAAAATATCTGAATCCTTAATAATCTCTTCAACATTATCTTCATTTACTTCTTGGTTTATTCTATTGGTTTCAACATAAGGATTTATTTTTCTTAATTCTTCTTTTGTGACTAATGTTTTATCTCTACCTAAAGCATCTAAACTACTCATTACTTGTCTGTTAAGGTTTGATAAATCAAAAACATCTTTATCAACAAAATTAAGTTTGCCAACTCCTTGGCGAGCTAACATTTCAAGTGTAGCTCCACCAATACCACCTGTGCCAATTACAGTTATCTCAGCATTTTTAAATTTTTCTTGTTGACTTTTTGTTACTATACTCATTTGTCTACTAATTATTTCCCAGTATCCTTGTCCAATATATCTTGTAGGCATTATATCACTTACTTTTTAATCAGTTACTTCATTTAAATTTTTTTTATATATCTTAAATTTATTTTAAAATTTATAGTTTAACATGCAAAGTTGATAAAAAATAAACTATTAATTTTTTTTATTTATAGTGGTTAAAAAAATGCTTGTAGTTAATCATTTATTTTAAATATCTTATTGTTGAAAATTTATTTTCAACTTAGGAGAATTTATTCACCTGTTTAAAAATTTCAAATTAATATAAGATAAATTTTTTAAATAATAATTTTTATTTATTTATTTTTAAAAATAAGAACAACAATTTTTTTTAATTGAAAATTTAACTGTCATGATCTAATTTAAAAAATTTCATTATTGAACTTGTTCAATTAAAAATCTCTGATTTTCTTTATTGAAATTTTTATTTCAATTAAAAATCTCTGATTTTCTTTACTTAAAACTTGTTTTAAGTTAGAAAAAATTTTTTATTTTTTATTTAGTGAAATTTTTTATTTCAATTAGAAAATCTTTGATTTTCTTTACTTACAAACATTATTTCATACACTATATTACTCATATAATTTATTTATAATTTTTATAAATTAATACCTATTTTAAATAATAATTTTAATAATAAAAGAATATTAAGATCTTAAATTATAAAATAAGATAAATGGCATTAAATATAAATAATTAAATATAATCCATTGCAAATAATTTGATTATCCTCCATATATAATTCTAATCAACTGGATTTCATCTCCATCATTAATCAACTCGTCTTCAACAACTATATCTCCATTCTTTTTAGAAACAACTGATTCTGATGAGATATTTAATTCATCCAATAAATCTTTTATAGTTGTATTGTCCTTATTTAATTGTCTATCTTCTACTTCAGATCCAATTTTAACTTTGAAAACCATCAAATACACCTTTAGTTAATTTATTAAAATTTAAATATTATGATAATTTATGATAATTTAAAAATTTCTATGATTTGAATAATACACCTTTAGTTAATTTATTAAAATTTAAATATAGTGGAATAAAAAAAGTTTTTAATTAATCATTTATTTTTATTTGCTTAATTTTCAATAATAATTTTTAATATTTTATTAAATTATTAATTAATAAATTTAATTATTTTATTTTTAAAAATAAATAATATTATATTTTTATTTATGAAATTGATAATTTAAAGATATTTTTAGAAAAACCATTACTTAAAAACATTTTTTAGTTCACTATAATTAATACTTTAATCAAAATATATAATAATCTATTCTAAAATAGAGTACATGTTTAAAAAAAAATATTTATAATATCTATTCTAAAATAGAATACATGTTTAAAAAAAAAATATATTTTATAATATATTCTAAAATAGTATGTGTTCAAAAATAGAACATATAATTTATGGCACTGTAAAATTAGCATGGATTTTCACAATTGAAAAATTGAAAACAGACGATAAAAGTTTAATTACATGTGTATGGGCTTAATGTTTTTATGCTAAAATCCAAATTCCAAATTCTGAATTTCCATCCTCTTTTTACAGTGCCTAATTTATAGTGTATGAAATAATGTTTGTAAGTGAAAAAAATCTTTCAGATTTTCTAATTGAACAAGTTCAATAATGAAATTTTTTAAATTACGAATATAAATGTTAAATTTTAAAAAAATTATAGATTATTATTTTTAAAAATAAAAAATAAAAATTATTATTTAAAAAATTAAATTAATATTATAGTCATTTTGGAAAAGTTCTTAAATTTTGAATTATAATTTTTTTTATTAAATTATTTATTTTTAAATATTAATTTATAAAAATCTATAATTTTAAATAATATAAATTTATTTTAATTAATATAATTAATTTTAAATAAATATATTTTAATAATATTTATTTTTAAAA
>JAITOM010000394.1 GCA_031289975.1 Methanobrevibacter sp.
AAATAATAATTTTTATTTATTTATTTTTAAAAATAATAATTATAATTTTTTTAATTAAAAATTTGACATTTATGATGTAATTTAAAAAATTTCATTATTGAACTTGTTCAATTAGAAAAGCGAAGTTTTTCTTTATTGAAATTTTTTATTTCGATTAGAAAATCTTTGATTTTCTTTACTTACAAACATTATTTCATACACTATAATTATTATATCTGCTGATTTGAATGATTAGATTTATTAAAAACTTCATTGTTCCGGTCAAATATGTTACTGATGCACTATGAAAACCTCCTTAAACACAATAAAAAAGGCACTGTAAAATTAGCATGGATTTTCACAATTGAAAATTAAAAACAGTTGATAAAAGTTTAATGACATGTATATGTCCTAAATTTTCCCTGCTAAAAACCCAAATTCCAGATTGCGAATTTCCATCCTCTTTTTACAGTGCCAAATTATCAAACATCTTTATATTTAATATTTTTCTTTGGATTGATTATGTATTTGTGAATTGAAGATTTTTTGTCAAACTTAATATTTTATTGTGATAAAGTGTTATGATTTCATCAGTAACCTATTTGACAGAAACGTTTGAATCAGATATTTTTAAATAGGAATTAAAGAATTAAATAAAACTTAACACCAAATAAAGAAAATACCAGAAGATTTTAATCTAAAGAAATTAAAATTTTAAGTCCTTCATCCTCAATTCTCCAATCCTTTCTATATGTTTTATTTGAATCTAAATTTTCACCAATCTTTTTAAACTCAATTTTATTTCCTCTTACTTCATTAGAGATAAAAGGCATTTGACTTTCAATAATAGATTTAAATTCGTCTGAAGATTCAATACAAATTGAAATATTCTCTTCAATATCTAAATCCATATCTTTACGCATGTCTTGAATACGCCTTATAAGTTCACGAGCCATTGCCTCTGACAATAGTTCATCTGTAATTTCAGTGTTTATAAATACATTTCCTTCTTCAAATTCCATACCAACAATATTATCTGGGACCATTGTTTCAAATAAAATATCTTCTTTAGATAGTTCTATAACTTTATCATCGGATATTGTTATATCATCATCATTAATAACAACTTTACCAAGTTCTTCTAACTCTTGTTTAAGTTTAGATGAATCAGTAGTTTCTAAAAATTTATTAACTATTTTCATATCACCTCTAAGTCTTGGACCTAATGTTTTTAAATTAGGTTTAGATGTGTATCTAAGATTTGGAAACTCTGATAAACAAATAATTTTTTTAGTGTTGGATTGGTCTTTAATTATGTCTTGAAGATTATCTACAGCATTTATTACTTTTTCATCTTGAGAGATAATTGTAATTTCTTTAGTCGGCCATCTTAATTTATATTTTGCAACATCTCTTCCTCTTGCAACCGCTTCAATGATATTCCTTACAATATCCATATTTTCTTCTAAGTTAAGATCAATATCTTCATTAGAGTATTTCCAGTCCTCCATATGAACACTTTCTTTGAAATCATTTTTAATATTCACAATTAAATTTTGATAGATTTTTTCAGATATATATGGGGTGATTGGCGAAATCGTTTTTATCAATAATTCTAAAGCCGTATATAAACTGTAGTATGCCCCTAATTTATCTGGATCATCTTTTTCAACCCATGTTCTGCCCCTAATTAATCTTACATACCATCTACTTAAATCATCTAATATAAATTCATTGATTTTTCTTGTTGCTTTATGGAATAATAATTGTTCCATATCTTCACTTACTTCTTTTGATAATGAATTTGCTTTAGATATAATCCATTTATCTTCAGATCTAAATTTAAGATTATTTTCATTAGGGTTAAAGTTATCTAAAGACATGTAAGTAGTTGAGAATAGATAAACATTCCATAATATATTAAACATCTTTTTTACATTGTTTAATTCATCCCACACAAATTTTAAATCATCCCATGGTTTTGATGCCCATAAAAGGTAAAATCTTAGAATGTCAGCCCCATATTTTCCTATAACCTCTTCTGGACTTACAACATTACCTAAGGACTTACTCATTTTCTTTCCATTTTCATCTAAAACAAATCCATGCATCAAAACTTTTTTATACGGAGCCTTATCCATAGCAATAATTCCAGTTCCAAGTTGTGAATAAAACCATCCTCTTGTTTGGTCATGACCTTCAGTAATAAAATCATAAGGATACCATTTTTTAAATTCTTCCTTTTGGAATGGATAATATAATGATGCCCATCCAGCTACACCAGAATCAATCCAAACATCAAGAACATCAGGAATTCTTTTCATTAAACCATTACAATTGTCTTTATCACAGTTAAATATAACTTCATCAACATGAGGTCTATGAAGAATATCATAATCATCCACCTGTATTTCATGCATTGAATTTTCTTTTAATTCATTTAAAGAACCAATGACTTTAATTTCTCTACAATTTTGGCATATCCATACTGGTATTGGAATACCCCAATATCTTTGACGAGAAATAGTCCAATCTCGTGCATTATCAACCCAATCTCTAAATCTACTTTCACCAGCCCATGATGGAATCCATTTAACATTATCAAGTTCAGATAACATTTTATCTTTTATCTCAGTTACTTTTAAAAACCATTGCTCAGTAGCTGAATAAAGAATAGGAGAATTACATCTCCAACAATGCCCATATCTATGTTTAATTGTTCTATTTTTAAATAAAGTATTTTTTGAAATTAAATCCTTAATTATTTCCTCATCAGCATCCTTTGCATACTTTCCCTCATACTTACCACCATCTTTTGTGAAAACTCCAGAAATTTTAATTGGAGAGAAAATTGGTAAATCATACATTTTACCTAATTCAAAATCATCGATTCCATGACCTGGTGCAGTGTGAACCAAACCAGTACCTTCAGTTAATTCAACATGGCTACCAGCTAATGTTTTATAATAATTAATATTTTCTTTATTACTATCTTTAACATTTTTAAACTCCAATTGTTTAGGAACTTCTTCTAAAAGTGGAGGAATGTAACTTAAACCATGAAGTTCTTTTCCATTAACAGTTTTTAAAATCTCATAATCACTACCTTTAAATATTTCATCCACTAAACTTTCAGCTAAAATCAGAACTTCATCTTCATACTTTACAAAGGCATAAACAAATTTAGGATTATAGCTAATAGCTAAATTAGCAGGAAGAGTCCATGGGGTTGTTGTCCAAACTAAAAAATATTCATTGAGATTATTATCTTTTAAGTAATTTTCTTCAAGTGAAAATTTAACAAAAATTGATGGATCTTCCTCTATTCCATAATCAATTTCAGCAGCAGCAAGTGCAGTTTCACATCTTGGACAGATACTAATAACTCTAAAGTCTTTTATAAGTAAATTTTTTTCATTAGCTTTTTTAAGTGTCCACCAAGCAGACTCAATATATTTTGGATCTATTGTAATATATGGATTATCCCAATTTAGCCAAATTCCAAGACTTTTAAATTGTTTAGTCATTGCATCTTTATTTTCAAGAGCGAATTCCTTACATTTATTTACAAAATTAGCAATACCATATTCTTCTTCAATTTCCTGTTTATTTTTAATATTTAAAAGTTGTTCAACTTTAAGTTCAATAGGTAATCCATGTGCATCCCAACCTGGCTGTCTACGAACATTAAATCCATTCATAGCTTTGTAACGAATATGACTATCTTTTATAATTTTATTCCACGCTGTTCCTAAATGGATTACACCACTACAATATGGGGGTCCATCTAAAAAAGAATATTTTGGACCATTTTCTCTTAAAGTTTTTACTTTAGAGTAAGTACTATTTTTTTCCCAGAAAGATTGTATTTTTTTCTCATTTTCCTCATGATTATATGATTTTTCAGCTTTTTTTATTGGCATTGAAATCTCCTTTATAATATAACGGTATAATACTTTTGTTAATTGTTATAATCTATAGTGATGTAAAAAATGTTTGTAAGTAATCATTATTTTTAAATATCTTATTTTTATAAATTTTAAATTAATATTAAATTAATTTTTTAAATAATAATTTTTATTTATTTATTTTTA
>JAITOM010000423.1 GCA_031289975.1 Methanobrevibacter sp.
AGAAATTAACTTCTTTAACAATGTTATTAATTTTAGATTGCATAGTAGGAGTTAAACTACCTTTTTTAGTTCTATTATTAAAACGAGGTTTTCTATATCTTAATTTTCTTGTTCTACGATAATTAGCTCTTTTCTCCATTTTAGATTTAATCTGATTACTATTTGACGTATCAATTAATGATTGATAAACAATATTCTTATTGGAATCAATAGCAGTACAAGCCAATTCAGTATGATTAAACTTAATACCTATAGTTATTGGTTCAGCTCCTATTTGTGAACAATTTTCAATATAATTCTCTTTAATTGTAAATGGAATTGTACTTTTAACATGCCAATCACCAGTTTTAAGTAATTTTCTTGCTTCTGCTGGATGAATTGGATTTAAAGGTTCTCCATTTAAATTAATACAATATACATACATAATAAATTACCTCAAATTTTAAAATTTGGTTATGATATTCCTATACTTCGTCTCAACAATGTTCTAAAAGCTTTTTACAGAGCATACACCGACCACATAACCCACAGGAGAGGTCTTTTAATAATACCCCAATATTGAAACCTGCTGATGCATCACAGGAATGTATTATAACTTAAAGAACGTAGCTATTTAAAGCTTAGTCTGGTGAAACGGGACTATAGAAGCCCCCACCATTTAGGGTAGTGGGAGTTTCACAGGGATTAATTTTTCATAAAGTTATAATGATCAATATATCTTTTTAAAACATCTTCAATAGAACCTTCATCTTCAATATTTTTTAATCCCGCATTTTCAATTCCAAATCGTGGTTTAAAACCTGCTTGAAGAGATATTACAACATCACAATCTAAAATAGTATTTAAAACTTTCGACCATTGGTGTTGTTCATTTGGAATAATATCCACAGTTCTATGTTCAACATAATTTGTATTTTCACCATCAAAATCATATATATAAATAGAATTTGCTTTTCCAAAATGTAAATTAACATTTTTACCATCAGACGATGCAATAGCTATTTTCATAAGTTCACCAATTAATTAATTAAATTTTATTTTTATTTAATGAAAATATTGGTCTTTTGTGAATTTTTTGATTTTATTAGATTTGAGTTAAAGGCATATTTATTTTTGATATATAAATATATATTTTTGGATAAAAATGATTGTTAAATTTTTAAAATATGAAATCAAGATTTTATTTGTTGTGAATTTTTCATGAAATGAAACACAAGCATTAATTAATATATAAATACAATATAAAATTAAGATTAAATAAATAAAAAATCAGAGTGAAATCATGAGAAAAGAAGAAAAAGATTTGGATTTTAAAACAAAAGTTGTTCATGTTGGAAATGGTGTAGATAAAGAAACTGGAGTTATTAAACGTCCAATTACTATGGGAAATAGTTATAGATTACCTTATGATCCAACGGATATAAATTGGAGTTCTGCAGATAGTAATCTGTATACAAGAAATGGTGGTTCTAATCAAAAGTACTTAGAAAATAGATTAAGCTCAATTGCTAACTCAGAAGATACTATTGCTTTTGCAAGTGGAGTTGGAGCATTATCAGCCCTATTTTTTTCCATGTTAACTAATAAGGATCATATTATATTCTCCAATATAACTTATATTGCAACTTACCGATTACTTAATGAATTATTTAACAATAAATTTGGTGTTGAAACTACAATCGTTGATACAACAAATATTAAGGATGTTAATTTAGCTATTCGCCCTAATACAAAATTAATCCACATAGAAACACCTGGAAACCCAACAATATCAATTTCTGACATTTCTGCAATAGCTAAACTTGCCCATGAAAATGGTATTTTATTATCGGTTGACAACACTCTTGCTTCACCATACAATCAAAAACCACTATGCTTAGGTGCTGATTTCTCAATAGAAAGTTTAACAAAGTATATTAATGGGCATGGAGATTCAATGGGTGGTTCAATTTCTGGTAAAAAAGAATATTTGGATAAAATACGTCAACAAGCTCAAGTGAATGTTGGGGCGGTAATCAGCCCATTTAATGCATGGTTAATAATGAGAGGATCTACAACATTAGCTTTAAGAATGGAACAACACAATAAAAATGGCTTAAAAATAGCTAAATATTTAGAAACTATAGATTCAATTAAATTTGTTTCTTATCCTGGTCTTAAAAATCATATAGGGCATGAAATCGCAAAATCCCAAATGTCACCTGGTTTTGGGGGGGTTTTATCATTCGCTCTTAATGGTGGTCATGACACACATAATCAGTTTATAGATAATCTAAAATTAATTACTTCAGCTGTTTCTTTAGGTCATGATGAAAGCTTAATTGTTTTCATTGGTAAGGATGATGAAAGACAATGCTTATATCCCAAAGAATTTAACAATGGATTTTTCAGATTAAGTGTAGGTATTGAAGATGCTGATGACTTAATTAATGATATTAATCAAGCTTTAAATAGTGTAGGTTTATTTAACTCTTAATTTGTATTTTGATTAAATTATAATGATTTGAAATAACAGCATAAATTAGAGATAGGGCAAGTTTCACATTGCATATAATTTGGTTTACATATGTTCTGTCCAAATTGAACCATCAAATCATTTAAATCAATCCATAAATCTTTTGGAACTATTTTTTCTAATTCTTTTTCACTCTCTTCAGGAGTTTTAGTGTTAACAATACCCCAAAGGTTAGATATCCTATGAACATGAGTATCAACAGGAATAGCTGGTTTTTGAAAGCCGAATACTAAAACACAATTAGCTGTTTTTCTACCAACTCCTGGAAGTTCTAATAATTCATCTAAACTATCTGGTACGGTTTTATCATATTGGTCAATGAGTAAATTTGATACTTCGCTAATTCTTCTTGATTTAACCCTATAAAACCCTGCATTTTTAACAAGTTTCTCAATATCTTCAATTGGAGCATTAGCTATTTCTTCAATATTGTTATATTTAGCAAAAAGTTTAGCTGATGCTTTATCAGTATTCTCATCTCTTGTTCTTTGTGAAAGAATAGTTCTAATTAAAACACGATAAGGGTCTCTATCTTCAAATACTCTAATCTTAAATGCACTGGATAAAATATTGAATATTTTTTTAATTCTTTCAGTTAAATCTTTTTTAGATTCATTAGAACTTCTATAATCATTATCAATTAAGTTTTTTGTTAAAGAATTATTCTCTTTATTAGTGTTAGTCTTTTTACTACGATTCTTGTTTTTCATTTTAGAAATTTAAATCACCATCTGATTTTTTTAATATTATAATGTTTTTGATAAAAAGTTCTTAATAAATAATAATTTAAATATTATTTATATTATAATTATAAAAATCTATAATTTTAAATTTTAAATAATATAAGTTTATTTTAATTAATATAACTAATTTTAAATAAACATATTTTAATAATATTTATTTTTAAAAAAATTATTTATTAAGAACTTTATCAAAACGGCACTGTAAAAAGAGGATGGAAATTCATAATTTGGAATTTGGATTTTAGCATAAAAGCATTAAGCCCCTATACATGTCATTAAACTTTTATCGTCTGTTTTCAATTTTTCAATTGT
>JAITOM010000044.1 GCA_031289975.1 Methanobrevibacter sp.
TTTTTATTTCTTTAAATTATTTAAATTAAATTTAAAAGAGTAAATATTAATATTTAAAAAAATTAATTTGCAAAAATTTTTTGAATTAATATAAAAAATTAATTATACAAAACACTATATATGGATTATTTGAAGCAGAGACCTATGAAAAAGCAAAATAGATATTAGGATTCATTAAATTAGAAAAAGATAAAATGTGTCGTAAACTAAGAGATATTGTTGATAGATACATTATTTTTGATTTTAAACGACTCACAGCACAATCTTAAATATGGAAATATTCAAAAAACAGCCAATAAAATAGAAAATTACTTCAGACAAGCATTCCCAAGATTAGAAAAGAAAAAATTATACTCAAAACAATCCAAAAAAGATTATTTAATATTAAGAAGAGCCTGATGGAATAAAAAAATAGGTAAACCACCTACCAGATGAATATCTTTTGCATTTTTATTAAGCAAATTATATTCTAAAAAGAAAATAATTTTTACATTCTTAATGATTTTATTTCTAATTTCTGCTACAATCAATGTTACTTATTTTGGCACTGTAAAAAGAGGATGGAAATCCACAATCTGGAATTTGGATTTGTAGCAGAAAAAGTTTAGATCATATACATCCCATTAAACTTTTATCCTCTATTTTCAATTTTTCAATTGTGAAAATCCATGCTAATTTTACAGTGCCCTTATTTTATAGAATATAAAAAATATAATCAAATTTCTTATAATTCAGTATCACCTTTTTTAAACGATCTTAGCTATGATGATTTAATGGTATATGATCATTCCTATTATTTTTACCCATATTACAATATATTGGAAACTTTAAAGTAGTAAATTTGGATGATATAGTTAATCCATATACTAAAATGGTTACAATGATTGCACTCGATCCTAATATGGGTAAAATAGTCTATACCAATGATAGAGTTTGGATATCTTTAGACAATAATCATTTGGAAAATTTTAAGAAAAAACTGAATGAAAATAATTATAAAATAATAGAAACAGGAAATGTCAGCTCACAATTATTTTTTGTTGTATTTTAAATAATCGCTCATGATTACTTATCATTGCAAAAGTTTTCTAATAACTAAATTGATTAGGGCATTAATTATCTTACTATGTTTTAACTAACTTTTAATTTAATGCATCAATACTATAGTTTTAATCAAGCTTAATATTGAATATATATTTTGAAATGATAAGTATATATCATGAGTATTAATAATTAATTTAATGAAAAATTATTAACTAAAACTTTTATATATAGTAGGAAACTTAAATTTTTAGGAAACTTAAATTTTTGCAAAATAATTGTTTTCAATTTTCTTTTAAATTTAATTTTTTTAATTAAATTTCTTATTTCTAAGAAATAATTTGAATAAAATATTTAGATTTTAAATTAATAAAAATATAAAGAATAATTTTAAAAATTAAAATATTTTAGTAAAATTAAAATATTTTAGTAAAATTAAAATATTTTGAAAAATGCCAAAAATTTGGTTCTTGACTATAATATTAAATATAAGCAATTTTTTTTTATTTATGATGATAATATGGTAGTAAATCCTAAAGTTTCAATCATTGTTCCAGTTTATAATGTGGAAAATTATCTTGAAAAGTGTTTGGACAGCATAATTAATCAAACATTGAAAGATATTGAAATTATTTGTATTAACGACTGTTCTACAGATAGTTCTCTAAGAATTCTTAATAAATATGAAAAACAGGACGAAAGAATAATGGTTATTAATAACAAGGAAAATTTAGGTTTAGGAAAAGTAAGAAATATAGGAATTTCTGTAGCTAAAGGAGAATATATTGGATTCGTTGATTCAGATGATTGGATTGACTATAGAATGTTTGAAATATTGTATGAAGATGGGAAAAAATTTCAAACAGATATTACAATTTCTCCAGTACATGTGATTGATGAAAATACAGGAAAATTTTCCTATGATAATCCATATTTTACTTTAGCTTCATTTGATAAAAGTTTTGATAATAGAACTTTTAATCATCTACAAACCAAAGAATTTTTTTTCTTAATCCCTGTTATGGCATTTAATAAAATTTATAGATTAGAATTTATAAAGAATTTTAAGTTTACAGAATCATTATTATTTGAAGATAATAGTTTTTTTTATCATAGTTATTTAAATGCAAAAAGAGTATCTTTTAATAGGAATTTTCTATACTTTTACAGATACAATCGAAGGGGATCAATAACAACAAGCGATGATAATAGATTATTCGATGTTATTAAAACATTGTATATTTGTTTAGATATATTTAAAAAAAGTGACTATTTTGATAATTATAAATTTATTCTTTTTATAAGCAGTTTTTGTAGATCAATGAATATTTATAAAAAAATATCGGATAAGTATAAAGAAAAATTTTTTAATCTACTTAAAGAATATATCAATAATTATCCCTTAGAAAAAGAAGAAAAAGAACAATTCTTTAATAACAAAATATTTAAAGATTTTTTTCTATCAAAAAATTACAGTATTTTTAAAGAAAAATTTAAATAGCATGATGGAATACTTAATTTTTGACAATATATTAATTCTTTATTTTTTTTGGTGAAATCAGCTACATTATATTTTAACAACATTGCTAAACCATATCAAAAAGACTGTAGACAGTCGTCGTCATAGAGTCAAGATTTTATTAGGGTTAAATCATAAAATAATCTGCAGTCAATTATTATTATTATTATTATTATTATTATTATTATTATTATTATTATTATTATTATTATTATTATTATTATTATTTGAATGAAGTAAAATCATGGCTAAAAAGAATAAATTAACAGAATTATTTGGAAAACATCCCAAAAGTTTATTTCCACTTGTTTCAACAGAAATTTGGG
>JAITOM010000102.1 GCA_031289975.1 Methanobrevibacter sp.
AAAACCCCATATCAAATTGAAAAGTTTATTGTAAAGTGAAAATAAGTGAATAATATAAAACAAGAGTGCATATAATATGATCCCTATTTTTTGGCAATGAAATTTTCAATCCAAATTTCAGTGAATAATTTTTCATCGACTAAATCCATAGCAATTTTATTTAAATGATAATATTTTTACTTAAAATGTTTGCTAAAAAATAGATTTCATACTATAATATAAAACAAGACCATGAATATAAAAAATATAATGGTGGCTTTGATAAAGTTCTTAATAAATAAACTTTTTTAAAAATAAATATTATTAAAAAATATTAATTAAAAATCATTTATATTAATTAAAATATATTTAAATTATTTAAAATTTAAAATCATAGATTTTTATAAAGTAATATTTGAAAATAAATAATTTAATAAAAAAATTTTTCATCCAAAATTTAAGAACTTTTCCAAAAGGAATATATTAGAAAATAAATTTAAAGATTAAAAAGTAGAAAAAAATTAAAAGAGTGAAAATGATAATAAAAGCTTCAATTGAAAATTAAATAATTATTTAAAAATGAAAAACAAAATTAAAAAAGTAAAAAGACATAAAACATGAAAAAAGAATGAGTAACAAGTAATAGAATTATGTCCTGCTTTCTATAGTCATCATGGGAAAGTTCTTAAATTTTAAAATGATAATTTTTTTTATTAAATTAATTAATTTTAAATATCACATTATAAAAATCCATAATTTCAAATTTTAAATAATATAAACATATTCTAATCAATATAAACAATTGTAAATTAATATTTATAAAATCTATGATTTTATAAGTCAGAAAATTTTTAATTTTCTTTAGTGAAATTTTTTATTTCACTTAGAAAAACGAAGTTTTTCTTTATTTTTTAATAATATTTATTTTTAAATCGAAAATAACTTAGGAAAACCGAATATTTATAGTTTCTAATTCTTTAAATCTTCGATTTTAAAGAATAAATTAAAAAATTAAGGTTTATATTCTAAAAAAAGCTTTAATAGAATTGTTCCCCAACCCATTATAAATAAAAAAATTTAATAATTTATTTTTATCAAATCCTCCATCTTAAACCCATATACTAATTAAAAAAAGCATCTAAAGTTTGTTGTTTCTCAGTTTCTATTAATTCTAATAAACTTTCTTTAGTATAACCAAATGATTCCATTATTCGTGATACTGCTGGAAGTACTTGATTATTAATATAGTAATCTGAATCATAAGACCCTTTTATATAATCCTCATAGGGAATAGCTTTTTCACTTATTGAACCTTTACCTTTAACAATTACATACTGTATAATATTTCCTTTCTCTGGTTTTAATCTATTTGTTGCTTCTAATTTTCTTGCGACAACAACATGAGGACCAACTTGTTTATACTCAGAAAGCTTTTTAGTTATTTGTGTATGAATTACAAGTTCTTCCATACTCAAATTCCCAGATTTTATTTTTTTTAAAACCTTTTCAATTATTTTAATAGCTTTATCAACATCCCCATTTTTTAAAATCGCCATTAGAACATCTTCTTGTGTGGTTTTAACTATCGGTGCCCAATCTCTTCTAACAAGTTCCAAACCTTTAGCTATTATCTTTCCATCTTCAATAACAGCATATCTTTTTTTACTTACAAAAAACCCTCTTCTATAAAAACCTTCGTATTCCAATTCCATACTTTCTGGAAGAGTTGAATTTAAATATACTAAAAATTCATTTACCTTTGCTTTTATTGTTTTTTCAATTTTTTCTTGTTCCATACTTCCCATATTTAAATCCTCATATTAACCTCTATTATAATGTATTGAAAAAAGAGTTATCATAACGTAAGATTTATTATAAGTTCCTAAAAAATCTTAATTATTTTATGGTAGTTTATTTATAGATCTAATGGGAATAATAATTGGTTTTGATAAATTTTTAATAAACAACTTTTTTAAAAATAAATGTTATTAAACTAAAAATAAATGTTATTAAAATATATTATAATAGTGGTTTTGATAAAGTTCTTAATAAACAACTTTTTTAAAAATAAATATTATTAAAAAATATTTATTTAAAATAAGTTTATATTAATTAAAATAAGTTTATATTAATTAAAATAAGTTTATATTAATTAAAATAAGTTTATATTATTTAAAATTTAAAATTATAGATTTTTATAAAATAATATTAAAAATTAAATAATTTAATAAAAAGATTATCATCCAAAATTTAAGAACTTTTCCAAAATGATTATAATTTAAAATTATTTATATTAATAAAAATATATTTATATTGCTTAAAATTATAGATTTTCATAAAGGAATATTTAAAATTAAATAATTTAATAAAAAAATTAAAAGTTAAGAACTTTTCCATAATAACTATAATCATTATTTTATATAAAATTTGGTATTTCAATCCCTCTTTTAGTGGTAGTGAATTTTGAAAAGTTATTTAATTATTAGTAAATTTTTATTGTTAAGATATGGATAAAGAACAAGCTATTGAACTATATTTAAGGAAGTAATACTTTCAAACATCCAGATTTTTTGACATTCATTTCAAATAGATAAGTTTTAAATAGTAAAAATTGTAAACTGTTATTTATAAATATTAAATCTTATTTATGTTTAGTATGGTTACATTGTGTAGGTTTTGAAATTCAAGAAGAACTTAATACAGATATTGGAGTTATTGATATGATAATAAGAAATGTTAAAAAAACTGTTAAAGGTCAGCAAACCTACGATGGGGCGGGAGTTAAATTAATTAGAGCTATTGGACCAGAAGAAATTAAAGATGTTGATCCTTTCTTGATGTTAGATGCATTTGATAGTAAACATCCTGAAGATTATATAAAAGGATTTCCAATGCATCCTCATAGAGGAATAGAGACAATAACCTATTTAATAGAAGGTGAAATGGTTCACAGAGATAGTCTTGGAAATGAACAAAACATCTGATGCGATCCCCTTGCTTTAGCTGGGGGTTAATCAGATTCTGTGACACAAATAATTTCAGCTTTTGTGACCGAAAAATATATATATAGTAGTAATTACATACTAAGTATATGGATTTGGAAAGTACCACAAATGCAGTATATTCTCTTAATTATCATTTGATTTTTGTTGTTAAGTATCGTAGAAAAGTGTTAA
>JAITOM010000129.1 GCA_031289975.1 Methanobrevibacter sp.
AATATAAATAATTTTAAACTATAGTCATTTTGAAAAAGTTCTTAAATTTTGGATGAAAAATTTTTTTATTAAATTATTTAATTTTTGATATTACTTTATAAAAATTAATAATTTTAAATTTTAAATAATCTAAATATATTTTAATTAATATAAATGATTTTAAATTAATATTTTTTAATAATATTTATTTTTAAAATATAACATGCCATCGGATTTTTATTCCATTCTCTTATTTTTAAATTGTAAAAATCCATACTCTTGTTACAGCACCGTTAATATAATTTCAAAAATTAAAATATTTTTTTGAGATCATAATGTTCCATATTTAAATATTATACACAACAACATATAAATTTATTGAACTTTGTAGAATCTAAACTTTTCTAAAATTTTTGATATTATAGTTTTATTTTCATGAATTAGAATAATATAAATTTTTAATATAAATTTATAGAATATTAAGTATAATAACTGATTATAGAAGGAAATATAAGCTTTACAACTAATTACGAAAATGATGATAAAAAACATGACTCCCCTCCATACTTTTTGATATCTCTTAGAGAAAGATTTAAATAATACTTTTTTATAAAATTATAATAAAGTAATAATTACAAATTAAATTTTAATAAATAATTATTATTTAAAGGAGGAATATTATGATAAGTACATTTATTTTAGTGATAATAATAAGTTCTGGAGCTTTAATTGGAGCAGTATATGATATTAAAAAAGGAGTAATACCTAACAAGTTAAGTTTTTCCTTGATAATAATTGGATTGATTACTAATATTATCCTATCGACCATATACTGGAATATAAACTATATTGGATTTTCAATAATATTCGGTATTATAACCTTTATATTGGGATACTACCTATGGAAAATAGGATTTTGGGGTGGAGGTGATGTGAAATTAATAACAGCAATAGCTATTTTTTTACCTTTTAAACCAGTGCTCTACAATATCAATATCGTCTCTTTAAATACTTCTATCCCAATAATAGCTATTTATCCTTTCCCATTAACCATATTTTTAAATAGTATACTTCTATCTTTACCATTTGTAATATTTTATTTAATAGTATCCACCCTTAAAAAAGCAGATAAAAAAAACATACTTAACATTGCATTTAATAAAAAAAATTTATTAAAATCATTTTACTTAATGAAAAATGATATTTTGAGTTTTAAAACTTTAAAAATGATCATTATATCCCTACTTATTTCATTTGTAATTATTTATATTAAAAATAGAATAAATGGAGAAATAAAAACTATAAACTTGTTTTTAATTACTTCTGGTCTTTTTATTTTCTCAAAAGTATTAATACATTTATTTAAATATTTAAAAAATTTCCTACTAAATAAATCGATGATAACTGTACCCATTAGTAGTATTGAAGAAGGAATGATAATACAAAATTTACAGATCCCCAAAGAATTTGAAAAAGAAATTAGAATGAACTTAAAAAGCTTAAAAATAGATAATTTAATAGCTAATTCAAAATATGCTTCTGGAGTAGATCAAGATGAAGTTGAATTCTTAAAAGAACTATTAAATAGAAAATTAATTAAAGATAAGATAGATATTAAAGTTACAATACCGTATGGACCATCTTTATTCATGGGTCTTATATCTGGAATAGTATTTGGAGATATATGTTCTTTTTTAATAGCTATTTTAAAGAGTATTTTAATTAATAATTAATTTTTGTGATAATAATTTAATGAGTTCATTTAATTGGATAAAGGTTTTAACATGAATAAAGGATTTTTTAACATGATTAAAGATAATAAAGGTCAATTGTCTATTGAATATTTATTAGTAGTTTTAACTGTTATTTTAATTTTAATAGCTATTACCTTACCTACATTAGAATTTGGAGTTAATAATTCAATCGACATGACAAACATTCTTAAAACAAAATCAGAATGTGTGAAAATCGCTGATGCAGTAAATATTATTTATTCCAATGGTGTTGGATCTAAAAAAACAATAATTGTAGATATTCCTAAAGATACCAATCTTAATTTTAATTCTAAAAATGTTTACTTTGATTATTTATTATGGGATGGAGGCATTAAAAAAATTTATCTAAATTGTAATTATAATGATTTAACCAATACAATTCCACTACATAGAGGAGTAAATAAAATTATTATAGAATGGTCAATTATTAGTGATAAAATTGAGATAATTCTTGTCTAATCAGAATACAAGATTTAAATAGCTATAACTCATAAATGGATGTTTTGTTATATTATTTCCAAGATTTTTTAAATTGAAAAGTAGAAATTTTTTATAAAAAGCTAATTTTTTTTTATTAAATTGAGGTTGTCTAACAACTATTTTATCAAAATTTTTAAATCTTCTATTTAATAAATATAGATATCAATAAATTCCAAAGTAGAATTAAATTATAAAATAATATTTATATTTAAATTAGAATAATATTATAAATTTATATCCATTTAATGATTAATCTAATGGTCTAAAAATTTAATAAAAAATCAAAAAATTGAATTCTTGGTCAACCCAGTATATTTAAATCAATAGTTATATATAAAATAAAATCAATATTTATAATAACTTATAAGTTAGAATTAAATTTTTATTACATTTGAACAAGGAGATAAGATAATGAATTTTTTAATATCAGGCGTATACTTATTTATTTTTATTCTGATACTTGTTTTTATTTTCTCTGCAGGGCTATTGATTCCTATAATAGGCAAAAGAAATATTGTTATAGTTGGAATTTTAGGATTCGTAATGGGGGTTGTTGGAGGAGGTTTTCTTATAACTCCAATATATCAAGATTTACCTTATATTGCTGGAGATATTCATTCATTCATAGATCCAAACAATGAAATTTTAAAAGTATCAGCCTCATCTAAAGGCGATTTAAATCAATCGCTTGAAACCATTAAAAATATGAAAGGATTTAAATCTTTAAAAGAAACAGGTTTTAAATTAATTACTAATTCCTTTTCAACAGATAGGAAGAAATTCACTGAAAATTACCTATCCCAAAAAAATTATAGTTCTTATGAAGTTGATACTTCTGGAGTAATAACAGTTTTCACAAACAAAGAACTTAATTTAAATGAGATGAATAATCTTTCCACTTGGTTAGATTATACTGGAGCAGTTAAAACCCAATCATCTTTTATTTATTTTGATGTTAATGTTAATGGACATGATGTTGTTGAAAATACTAACAATTTTAGTAAAGGAACAATCATTGTTGAATCAGCTACAGGACCTGTTCAAAATACTATTAACTTTGTTAAAAGTATCATGTTTGATGATAAATATGTTTTATTGATTACAGGATTAATAGGTTTATTTGTTGCTTTAATTGGTTCATTTTGGGATAATATTACATATTTTATAAGAAAAATTAGAAGAAGATTATAAGTTTTAACTATATTGTATGAAATAATGTTTGTAAGTAAAGAAAACCTTTCAGATTTTCTAATTGAAATAAAAAATTTCAATAAAGAAAACCTTTCAGATTTTCTAATTGAACAAGTTTAATAATGAAATTTTTTAAATTATAGTCATTTTGGAAAAGTTCTTAGATTTTGAATGAAAAATTTTTTTATTAAATTATTTAATTTTTGATATTAATTTATAAAAATTAATAATTTTAAATTTTAAATAATTTAAATATATTTTAATTAATATAAATGATTTTAAATTAATATTTTTTAATAATATTTATTT
>JAITOM010000199.1 GCA_031289975.1 Methanobrevibacter sp.
CTTTAGGTGAGGGTAATTTTGAATATAATGAACGAGAATGTGATCATTGTGGATCACATAAAGTTATTAAGAAAGGTTTTCGTGAAAGAACATTGTAAAAGAGTTTTTTGGTATAATGAAAGTTAAATTAAGAAGATACTATTGTAAGGAATGTGAGAAATGGTATACAGTGAAAATGGATAAGATTATTAAAGCTCATGAAAAAATTGCTTTCACTGTCAAAGATAAGATAAAAGAAAAGTCTAAAACAGGGCGTAAATCATTAAGAAGCGCAAGTAAGGATAATAATAGATGGAACACCCATATCGCATCAGTCAATACATAATATTCTTAATCCTGAAAAGAATATAGATGAAATAAAATTTGATATAGGTGAACTATCAGGTCATATAGGCTATGATGAACAACACCTTAAACAAGAGATACAAAGGAGCAATAATTGATGTAGTTAAAAATATGGCACTGTAAAATTAGCATGGATTTTCACAATTGAAAAATTGAAAACAGATAATAAAAGTTTAATGACATGTATAGGGGCTTAATGCTTTTATGCTAAAATCCAAATTCCAAATTGTGAATTTCCATCCTCTTTTTACAGTGCCAATTTTATTTCATCTATATTCTTTTCAGGATTAAGAATATTATGTATTGACTGATGTGATATGGGTATTCCATCTATTTATTATCCTTACTTGTGCTTCTTAATGATTTACGACCTGTTTTAGACTTTTCTTTTATCTTATCTTTGACAGTGAAAGCAATTTTTTCATGAGCTTTAACAATCTTATCCATTTTCACTGTATACCATTTCTCACATTTCTTACAATAGTATCTTCTTAATTTAACTTTCATTATACCAAAAAACTCTTTTACAAATGTTCTTTCACGAAAACCTTTCTTAATAACTTTATGTGATCCACAATGATCACATTCTCGTTCATTATATTCAAATTTACCCTCACCTAAAGCATGGATTGTATTATCAATTTCTAAGATGGGTTTATTAGGGAAAAGCTTCTCATGAAGTAATTCATTGAAAGTCTTCGGAGGATTGGAGAAATCATCAAGATTCGTCTGAATACTCGTAATACCCGTGTTTCCTGATGTATATACTCCAATTGACATAAAATATTATTTATAAAATCCCATATATACTTTACGGTTTTTAAACAGGTCTTATTTACCCCGAAATAATTACTCAAATTCAATGATTTAAAGTAGAGACTATAGAATAATTAATTAAACCATCATGAATTTTAATAGTTAATTTAATAAGGCATTGATTTTAATTATCTTACATTAATTTTAAGACCATTAATTTCAAAACAGTTTTTAAAAAGAGAACTCGCAGGAGCCAGCATTACTGAAAATTAAAAAAGTAATACTAAATTATTATAAAAATATGAATGGTTAATAACTTGTCATTTTTCATTAATCTGGAGCCAAGATCTTTACACTCTCTTTATTTTTAAAAAAATTATTTATTAAGAACTTTATCAAAACCACTGTATATGAAAATCCAAAATTTAGAAAACCACATAGAAAATTAAAATTTTTTTGAGATGGCAGTATTCTTTTTGGATTTGAGATAAACTTTAAATATAATTAATCTTATAAAATCATATTTATAGTGATGTAAAAAATGTGGGAGGCTGAAAAATCCAACTGATAAATTGTTTTTCCAACTTTTTATTCTAATATATGTATTAAGTAAAAATCCTTTTTAATATTGCATTGGTCTTATAAAGTCATTAAAATACTTTAAAAAATTAAGCTATTAAATAAATTATTATCACTTCATCAGCTGAATTTTTCACAGCCTCAAAAATGTTTGTAATTAATCATTTATTTTTAAATATCTTATTGTTGAAAATTTATTTTCAACTTAGGAGAATTTATTCTCAGTTTTTAAAAATAATAATTATAATCTTTTTAATTAAAAATTTAATATTTATGGTGTAATTTAAAAAATTTCATTATTGAACTTGTTCAATTAGAAAATCTTTGATTTTCTTTAGTAAAATTTTTTATTTTACTTAGAAAAGCGAAGCTTTTCTTTATTGAAATTTTTTATTTCAATTAGAAAATCTTTGATTTTCTTTACTTTCAAACATTATTTCATACATTTTTCACAGCTATGTTTTTAAAAACTTTATGCTTAAGAATATCATCACTTAGACCAGACCATTTCATATTTAATTTTAAAACAGTTGTGCGAATGATAATAACTTATAAATATTTATCATCATATTCAATATTTCATTATTGAAATAGATTTTGAAGAGCTAAAACAACTATTAGGTGAAGACGTTGAAGATAAAACTGAAAAATATTTAATTAATAAAAATGATGTAAAAACTATGTATTTTGTTATTGAAACTAAAGGAAATGTGGATGATGGTGATTTAAGAGGAGATGAAAAAGATAAAATTAACTGTGGAAAAAAACACTTTGAAGCTTTAAACACTGAAGTTGTTTTTAAAGAAGTGGATAGTTATGATGCTTTTATAGATTTAATTAACTAATTTTAAAAATAAAGATAGATAAACTTGATAATATGACTATAGACATTAAATCATCGAATACTCTGAAAAACTTAAAAATAGGGGTCTTTATCTGTAGATGTGGTGGAAATATTTCGGATGTGGTGGACATAGAGAAATTAAAAGATAGCATCGATTTAGATGTTGTTGAAGAATTTGTAAATTTATGTTCTATAAATGGAAGAAAAATCATTCGAGATAAGGTAATAAATGAAAATCTTGACCGTGTGATAATAGCTTCATGTTCTCCAATAACTCATGAAAAAACATTTCAAGATTATATAAAACCTTTAAACCCTTATTTAATGGATATGGTTAATTTAAGAGAGCAATGTTCATGGGTGCATGATGATAGAAAGGAAGCCACTGAAAAAGCTATTCATTTAATTAATGCATCCATTGGAAAGGTGAAGCAATCTCAAGCTGTTGACCCTATAATTTGTCAAAGTCCTGATAGTGCTGTTGTTATAGGTGGAGGAATATCTGGAATAAGTGCTGCACTGTCTCTTGGAAAACAAGGTATAAAAACTTGTTTAATTGAAAAAAATCCATCTATTGGAGGAAATATGGTAAAAATTGGTAAAGTATTTTCTCCTGTTAGATTGGCAGAAGAGTGTGGGATGTGTTTAATTAATCCTGTAATGAATGAACTTATATGGAATCCTAATATTACAATCATGACAAATACTAAGGTATTAAGTGCTGAAAGAAGAGTTGGAGTCTTTAATATTTTACTTGAAAGTAGTCCAAGATATGTGGATTCAGATAAATGTATATCTTGTGGTAACTGTAGTGATGTTTGTCCTGTCGAGGTTTTAGATTCATGGAACGATAATCTTTCTACAAGAAAAGCTATTTATAGACCATTTTCCCAAAGTTTTCCCGATGCATATACAATTGACATGGAAAATTGTAAAAGATGTGGTAATTGCCTAAAAGAATGTAATATGAATGCAATATATTTAAATGGTGAAAAAGAATTAATTCCTTTAGAAGTGGGTGCTGTTGTAGTGGCTACTGGTCATGATATGTTTAATCCTAAATTTAGACCAGAGTATGGTTATGAAAAATATGAGGATGTTATAACACAAAGTGAACTTGGAAGAATTATGGGAGTTAATGGTCCAACTAAAGGAAAATTAAAAATGCTTTCCTCTAATAAAGTTCCAAAGAGAATTGTCATGATACAATGTGTTGGTTCTCGTGATGAAAAACCAGATGGGCATAAATATTGTTCAAAAGTTTGTTGTATGGTTGCCTTAAAGAATGCCAATATTATTAAAAATAAGTATCCTGATACCGATGTTTTAATTTGTTACACTGATATGAGAACTCCTGGAATGTATGAAAAATATTATAAACATGGTCAAGAAAATGGTATTAGATTAATAAGAGGAAGACCAGGAGAAATAAGTAAAAAAGGAGATTCTTTAATTGTTAATGTTGAAGACACATTGAAAAAGGAGTTAATGGAAATAGAAACTGATATGGTTATTTTATCAACAGCTATTGAACCATCGGAGGGTACAAAAGAAATAGCTAAAATTTTTGATATTGGTTTAACAGAGGATATGTTTATTAAAGAAATACATCCTAAGATTAAGCCTGTTACAACTGATGTTAAAGGAGCTTATGTTTGCGGAACAGCTCAAGGTCCTAAGGATATCACAGATAGTATTGTCCAAGCCAATGCTTCTGCAGCAAAAATAGCTGAATTATTAAATGATGGGCTTGAAATTGAACCATTTGTTGGTGAAATTGATTTTGAGAAATGTAATTTTTGTAAAAATTGTATTGATAGTTGTAAGTATAAGGCAATATCTATTAAGGATGATGAAATATTTATTGATCCTTTATCTTGTTCAGGTTGTGGAAAATGTCTTGCAGTTTGCAGACAAAATGCAATTAATATTCAAGGAAATATAAATGAAAAGATATTTGCAACAATTGATGGCATGTTAAAGGATAAGAAAAAAGGAGAACGAAGAATACTTGTATTCTTAGACCATGTAGGTTATACTGCTGCAGATAATATTGGAGTTAATAGAATAAAGTATCCAAACTCAATATATATTATAAAGATTCATTCAATAAATCGTCTGATGGCAAAACATATTATTCATGCACTTAAAAACAATGCTGATGGTGTATTCATTGGTGAATATCCTGGAGATTTAATGTATAATGAAGTTGAAAAAAGAATAGAGATTATGAAACAAAAGATTAAGGAATATGGAATTAACCCTGAAAGATTACAATTTTCTACAGTATACATTCCTTACTTCGCAGGTCTTGCAAGAAAATTCAAAGAATTTGATGCTAAAATTGAATCTTTAGAAAGCTAATAGTATTTAAACTTCGATATTTTTTAAGGATGATGGAAACCATCTTATATTTTTCATATTTAATCCATGAGTTAAACATACTCTCATATACTCAATATATTTTATATTTAGAGTGTGATAATCTATTTTCAAGAAGAGTATATCTATTCTGTTAATTTTCATCTTTAAATTATATATATTGATATTTAAAAGTATTTCCATTAATTACCAATATAATAAAATCTATATTTAATTTATAAAGTTCTTAATAAATAACTTTTTTAAAAATAAATATTATTAAAAAATAAAGAAAAATTTCGTTTTTCTAAGTGAAATAAAAAATTTCACTGAAGAAAATCAAAGATTTGTTATTGAAGATAACTTAGGAAAATCAAAGATTTTTTGTTTCTAATTGAACAAGTTCAATAATGAGATTTTTTAAATCATGATATAAATCTTAAATTTTTAATTAACAGAATTAAAATTCTTATTTTTAAAAATGGAGAATAAATTCTCCTAAGTTGAAAATAAATTTTCAACAATAAAAAAATAAAAATTATTATTTAAAAAATTTATTTTATATTAATTTAAAATTTTTAAAAATAAGATATAGTCATTTTGAAAAAGTTCTTAAATTTTGAATAATAAATTTTTTTATTAAATTATTTAATTTCAAATATCACTTTATAAAAATTTATAATTTTAAATTTTAAATAATATAAATATA
>JAITOM010000242.1 GCA_031289975.1 Methanobrevibacter sp.
TAATTTTTATTTATTTATTTTTAAAAATAATAATTATAATTTTTTTAATTAAAAATTTGACATTTATTATGTAATTTAAAAAATTTCATTACTTACAAACATTATTTCATACACTATAATATAAATATATTTTAATCAATACAAATAATTTTAAATTAATATATTTTAAATTAATATATTTTAATAATATTTATTTTTAAAAAAATTATTTTATTAAGAACTTTATCAAAACCACTATTATTAAAATAATTATATTATATTATTTATATTATTAAAATTATTTATATTATTGAAATATATACTTATTATAAAAAAAAGTAATTTTTACTTTAAATTTAGAGGTTGTCTAAGAATTATTTTTCTAAAAATTTTTAAATATTCTATTTCATGAATAGATCATTAAAATGAGTTCTAAATTTAATTAAAATTATATTTAAATTAAAATCTTATTACACATTTATATTCCTTTTAAAGATTAAATTAATAATTTAAAAATTTAATAAAAATCAAAAAACTGAATTTATACAACCTCGAATTTATACAACCTCATTTAATTTAAAAAATATTTACTTTAAATTATTAAATTAATATTAATATTAAATATTAATCTTTAAATTAAAATAAATTCATTATCATTTAAAGATTCTATTGAATATTATTTATATATGTTACTATCAATTAGAGAGTGTTAAAAATTGTAAAGTAATAATAAAATAAAAATATTACAAATAATTAATTAAATTATATGGATATAATTAATTTAAAATAAAAATTATTATATAAAAATTGCTTAAAAAAAATTTATATTATGATGATTCAACATGGAATTTAAAAAAGTAGGACTACCATTAGCGATTGTAGTTGCAACAATAATAGCTACATTGCCATTGAATGATATAACTCCATCACATTATCCTGATCTTTCTTCTGCTGGACAGATGGCATTGGCATTGCTTATTTTTTCGATAATATTATGGGTTTCTGAAGCTCTTAACTTAGCCATTACATCGTTAATAATTCTTTTTATACAGCCAATATTAGGAATTACAAGTTTTGATAATGCTGTTATAGGATTTGCAAGCCCTATTCTATTTTTGATGATTGGTGGTTTTATTATTGCTGAAGGAATCAGTCAAAGTGGTTTAGTTCAGCGTCTAACCTATTTTTTATTGGATAAAATAGGAACATCAGCTAAAAGTGGACTATTCGTAGCTGTTTTTGCAACTGGAATTCTATCTGCATGGATTGAAAATGTTGTTGCATTTGCATTAATCATACCAATTATTACTGAAATCATAGATTTAATGGGTTGTAAAGGAGTATGTGAAGGAAATAGTAACTATGCAAAATCTTTAATTTTAGGAGCATGTTTTGCATCGCTTTCTGGTGGTTTAGCTACTGAAATAGGAACTGCTCCAAACTTAATGGCAGCAGCTTATACACATATATCATTTGCAAATTGGATGGTTTTTGGAATTCCAATAGCTTTGATTTTACTGTTTGCAATATGGCAATTTTTAGGTATTGTTTTCCCTTCAGAAGTTAAAGGTATTAAAGGAGGAACAGGGACCATCAAAGCTAAAGTTGAGGGGTTAGGTAAAATAACAAGAAATGAGAAATTATCCATTGTTATACTTCTTTTTACGATATTTTTGTGGGTTACAACAAGTTTTACTGGATTAAATAGCTATTCAATAGCTTTAATCGGTGCAGTTTTATTCTTAATATTTAAAATATTGGATTGGAGGGATGCTCAGAAGAATATTGATTGGGGTCTTGTTTTATTTTTTGGAGGTGCTTTATCTCTTGGAGCAGCACTATTAAATACAGGTGCAGCAAACTGGTTAATTAACGATGTTATGTCTGCATTGGGTCCTAATCCTGATGTTATTGTAATTGTTCTTATTTTAATGGTTGTAGCAGTTTTAATAACACAAGTAATGTCAAATATTGCTCTTTCAGCTATTTTAATTCCATTAGCAGTTATAATGTCACAAGAACAAAATTTAGCAACTGGACTTTATGCGGTTCCAATAGCAATAGCATCTTCATTATCTTTTATGTTACCAATGGCTGATCCAACGGTTGCTATGGCTTATGGAACTGGTTATGTTAAAATTAAAGAAATCTTTAAAGCAGGATTACCCATCATTATTTTAGGAATAGTGGTTTCATTAGCTATTTTATTTACAATAGGAAAACCTTTCTTATCCACTTAATTTTTATGGATTAAATTTTTAACCAAAATAAGGTGATTTTATAAGTTTTTTATATGTGGGTATTGATGATACTGATTCTCCTGATGGAATGTGTACAACGTATCTTGCAACAACCATAATAAATGAATTAAAAATGAACAAGATAGATATTGTTGGTTTTCCTCGCCTCATTAGATTAAATCCATTTGCAAGATTTAAAACTCGTGGGAATGGGGCTGTATCATTTAAAATATATCTTGACAATGATATTTCAATTGATTTAATTAAAAAAATAGTTATTTCCAATGTTGAAAAGTTATCAATGATGGATCACGAAAATACAAATCCTGGGGTTGTATTTTATAAAGGAGAACTTAATAAAAAAATAGAAAATTATTCTTTTAAAGCTATCTATTCAATTATAACAATTAAAGAAGCTGAAAAGTTTGTTAATGAAATTGGTGCTGAAATTCACAAGTTTAAGAAAGGAAGAGGGATTATAGGTTCATTAGCTGCTATTGGATGCCCTCTTAAAGATCATACCTACGAGTTAATTGGTTATAGAAAAAAAGAAAATTTTGGGGTTAAAAGAACTATTAATTATGATTCTGTAGTTTTAATGAATAAAAAAACATATCCTAAAACTTTTGAAAATATTGATAATAATTATATAGCTATTGAACCAAGAACACCATGTCCTGTTCTTTATGGGATTAGAGGAGAAGATCCTGAAATACTTAAAACAGCTAAAAACTTTCTAAAAGTTAATGAAGAGATGGATACATTTACTATTTTTAAAACAAATCAACACACAGATATGCATCTTCAAAAAATAGATAAAATAGATAAAATGGAGAAGTATGGTTCTTATATTGTAAATGGAACTATTATTGATAATCCTCATGTGATAGGTGGAGGTCATGTTTTCTTTAAAGTATCTGATGAATCTGGTGAGATAGAAGTTGGTGCTTATGAACCAACAAAGGACTTTAGAAAAACTATAAAAAAACTTATTAAAGGAGATCAAGTTCAATTATTTGGTGGTATTGGTTGTAATGGAACTTTTAACCTTGAAAAAATTAAAATATTATTTTTAAATAAGAAACAAATCCTTAAAAATCCTAAATGCCACTGTGGTAAAACAATGACTTCTGCAGGTCTTAAAAAAGGATTTAAATGCAAAAATTGTGGTTTTAAACTTCCTAATGGAGAAAAAATAGCTATTATTGAAGATAGAGAACTTATTGAAAATAGCTATTATGAAACACCTACATCAGCAAGAAGACATTTATCTAAACCATTAATTAGAATGAAAGAATAAATATAGTTAAAAACTAAATGCTTGAGAATTAGTGTTTTTTAAGATTATTTTCTTTTATTTAGAATTGCTTTTAATCTTTTTGTAAATATCTATGACTTCACCAACAATTAAAATAGCTGGCGTATTAATTTTTTCATCACCAATATCTTTTAGGGTTTTAAGAATTATTTTTTCATTTTTTAATGTTCCATTTTCAATTACGCAAACTGGAGTGTCTTCTCTACGATATTTCATTATTTCTTTTGTGTTTTCTTTTATATTTCCAATTCCCATTAATATAATGAGAGTATCTGCAGTGTAATCCCATTTTACTTGTTTATGCTTTTTTTTAGGGTCTTCATGACCAGTTATAATTGTAAATGATGTTGATATTCCTCTATGAGTAATTGGAAGTCCTAATCTTGTTGGTATTCCAATAGCTGAGCTGATGCCTGGAATGATTTCAAAAGGAATGTTATTTTCTATTAATGATAGTATCTCTTCTCCTCCTCTTCCAAAAACAAATGGATCTCCACCTTTTAATCTGACAATGTTTTCATTGTCTTTTCCTTCTTTAATTAAGATTTCATTTATTTCTTCCTGTTTTTTATAATGTTCTCCTGCTTTTTTCCCAACATAAATCTTTTTTGCATTGATTCCATGATTTAATATTTCCTCATTTGCTAAATTATCATAAATTATTACATCAGCTTTTTTTAAAGCATTGATTCCTTTTAAAGTAATGA
Source organism: Methanobrevibacter sp. (assembly GCA_031289975.1). Taxonomy (GTDB): domain Archaea; phylum Methanobacteriota; class Methanobacteria; order Methanobacteriales; family Methanobacteriaceae; genus Methanovirga. The sequence goes on from JAITOM010000242.1 coordinate 4,245, forward strand.
GTTCTGGGTCTCCTGGACCTGCTCCAACTAAATATACTCTCATTTATAGCATTCCTTTAAAAAATTTTAATCCATCTTCACAACCAAGTAATTTATTTGATGCTCTTTCTGGATGGGGCATGATTGCACATATTAATCCAGATTCATCACAAACACCTGTAATTCTGTTTAATGAACCATTTGGATTGTTATCTGCAAATTGTAACACAATTTGATCCTGATTTTCAAGTGATTCAATATTTTGATTAAAATATCTTCCTTCAGCGTGTGCTATTGGCATTTTAATAATTTCATTCTTTTTATAATGTTTTGTAAATGGTGTTCTATTGGTTTTAACTTTTAGATCTTCCCATTGACAAATGAATTTAGAATTTTTATTTACAGTGAAAATTCCTGGAACAAGTCCTGTTTCAGCTAATATTTGAGCACCATTACATATTCCCAGAACTGGTATCTCTTCTTTAACAAGTGATTTGATTCCTTCAATTACTGGTGTAATGGATGCAATAGCTCCTGCTCGTAAATAATCCCCATAAGAAAAACCTCCAGGTATTACAATACCATCAAGATAGCTAAGGTCATCTTTACTCCACCATACATATTCAACTTCTCCTCCAGAGGATTTAATTACTTTATAAACATCCCTATCACAATTTGAGCCAGGAAATCTAATAATTCCAATTTTCATTTTTAATCACTTAAATTGTTTTTTAATAATTAATTAAATTTTTATAGTTTAATATTAATTTCCTAATTTGATGTTAATTTCATAGTCATGTATCACTGGATTAGTTAACAATCTTTGACACATGTCATCTACTTTTTTCATTATCTCTGATTTATTTTCTTCTTCCATTTGAAATGTAATTGTGTTATAGCTATTAGTATTCTCTACTTCATAACCTAATAAATCTAAAGCTCTTTCAATTGTACTTGCTTCTGGATTTAACATACCATTTTTAAGTGTTATCTTTACTTCAACATCATA
>JAITOM010000248.1 GCA_031289975.1 Methanobrevibacter sp.
TTTACAATCAAACCTACCTAAAAAAACAAGAACAGAATATTCCTGTTTTTTTTTTAAGGACTTCTTGAGGCTTATCAGGTTAATCTCTTCTCAGATACGAATGATTTAGGCTCAATCAATACGGCGATTATTTAACGGGTAGAACTATTAGTTTCCCTGGATACGAATGATTTAGGCTCAATCAATACACAGGCAAATATATGGGTTGTGAACTATTAAGTATCTCATCACTACTTATCTCCTATTTGCAAGACAATAGTAACCTAAAAAAAGGTGCTGTATCCTATCTATTGCTTATAATAACGATGCTTATAATTGTTCACTTATCGTTAGCCTTGTCATTCTTTCTCTAGCCCTTAACTACATGGATACTTATAGTTAATTAGACATTTCCATCATACAACCTCTTAACCAATCACTTGTTTAAGAGTTTCTGGGGAAAAAATCCCACACAACTGGGATTAAAATATTTAACAATATTTCATTGAATTAATTAATTAAGAATAGAGACCCTATCCTGTCGCACAATGAGATGTATATGGTCTAAATTTTCTCTGCCTAAAACTTGGATTTCAGATTTTGAATTTCCATCCTCTTTTTACATTGTCTGATTTAACAAAAATAAATTAAATATTAATATCAGATGATTATAATGATATTTTATCAATATTAGTCATTATTAAACTATTTTCATGCTTCGAATCCAATTTTACAAAAAATAATTAAAAAAATCATTCCAAAATTTGAAAGATTAACCCAACATGCTAAATTTAATTTAATACCAAGGGCATCGAACCAATCAGAGCAAAAATACAGTATGACCAATCTAAAAGAGATTAAAAAGAAATATAAAACTGTTGATGGAATGTTAGAATATTTAACTTTGAATATGACAAAAAATCCTGTGGATAATTTTAAAATGGAGAAAACAAGAGAGTATATTGAAAAAGAGTTAGAAACAAACCCATACATCTAAACCTCCATAAAAGTTTACACCCTCAAAAAATCGAAACATTTATAAGGTAGGGATAGTAATTACTATAGTACTGTAAAAAGATCATATTTATTGCATCATAGGGACGGCTTCTCTAGATAGTAATTACTATAGTACTGTAAAAAGAGGATGGAAATTTAAAATCCAAATTTTGGTTTTTTGGTAGAAAAAATTTATACCATATACAGGTTATCCAATCTTTAGCATATTTTCTTAACTTCTCAACCAAAAAATCCATGCTAAAAATCCATGCCTTTCAACCATAAAAATCGGCACTGTAAAAAGGGCATGGTTTTCAAAGATCTGAGATCTGGTTTTCAGATAGAAAAAATAAAATAATAATTGTCACTCAGTTCCTTAATGTTTAGCACTGGAAGTTTAATATGAATAGATTCAAATTATTTTTACCTTATATTCCATTTTTACTATTTTTTATAATACTATTGTTTCTTCATCAGCCAATAATCACACATACTTCTGATGATATTGGTTATGCTAAAAGTATTGATAATTTATTTTTATTCAATGATCAAAATTTTCTATTTCAAAGATATATGGGTTGGAGTTCAAGGATTGTAACTGATTTTTTCTCAGTAATATTATGTTATTTGCCAGGATATATTTGGAAATTTTTAGATTCAATACTTCTTGTAATTGCAAGTATTTTAATGCCAAAATTGCTACTGAATTTTAAATCTATAAAGAATATATATATATAACTTTATATCTATTTTCTTATTTTTATTACTCTATTTACTTTACTATACACCCCAATTACAAGATCCTTCAGGGTATATATCAACTGCATTAAATTATAGCTGGCCTTTTTACTTTTCAATTATACATTTTTACTTATTGAAAATATTGTTAAATATTAAAGGAATAAAGACTTTTAAAAAAGGAATTATTTATTTTTTAGCATTTTTTTCATTAATTTTTGCAATAAATCATGAAATGATGATAATTATTGTGGGTGGAATTTATCTTTTTATTTTCTCATATTTCATATATAAAAAAGTAAAAATAAGAAAAATCATGTTTTTGTTTCTTTTTATAATTTTTTTAGTATTTTTAATGGAATATTTATCTCCAGGAAATAAAGCAAGAAGTCTTGTCTTGTTTGGTTCTTATAATATTCAAATACCACTATTTAAGCAATCTGATTTAGGATTATTAACTTTTTTACATACTTTAATTAATAGACTTGATTTTATTTCATATATCCTTTTTGCAATGCTTGGAATTTATACAATTTTTGTATTTAAAAATAAAAAAATAGCTATTTTTAGTTTTATTCCATTTAGTATATTGACTATTTCATATTTTAAAAATTGTATTCCTCCATTTGAATCATTGATAGAATTAATAAATATTAATAACAATATTTATATTCCAATATTATTTATTTTAACCACAGTTTATAGTTTAATATTAATATACTATTCTAAAAAGAGATTAATAAGTCTTTTATTGTCGTGGTTGTTTATTTTGGGATTTTTATCACAGCTTCTTGGATTTGGTGTGTGGAGACCAATAATATTTTATTGGGGAGTAATCATTTTT
>JAITOM010000262.1 GCA_031289975.1 Methanobrevibacter sp.
TATTTAGCTATGTCCAGACAAGCTTCAAGAGAAGGTTATGGTGAATTAGGTGAAGTATTTAAAAATTTAGCAAGAGAAGAAGCATGGCATGCTGCAAGATTTGCAGAAATGAATGGTATCATTAAACCAACTTTAAAAGAAAATATTGAAATGATGCTTAATGGAGAACAAATGGCTAATAAAGAGAAAAAGGCTGCTGGTGATAAATCTAAAGAAAATTCTCTTAAAGACACAGCTGATTTCTTCAATGAAAGTTCAAAAGATGAAGGAAGACATGCAAAAGTTTTAGAAGGAATATTAAAAAGATACTTCTAATCATATCACCTATAAATTTCATTGTTTCTCACCTTAAAATATAATTCTACTGAATTTGTTTTAAGGTGATATTATTAAATATTAAACAATTTTTGTGTTCATGAACGGTTTAATATTTAATAATAACACTATATCTTATCCAAAAATGGATAAAAACATCAAACAATTAATTTTCTAAATATTAATCTAACTAAATATTAATCTTAATAAAGGAGTTAAATTAGACTCTTACAAAAATACTATTGATAACATTCTACAAACCATTTTTAAAAATTGTAATATGTCTGGTGCATGAGCTTAAATAAAATAATTTAAGAGAGGATAAGAAAATGAATCTAAATACAGAAAAAATGAAAACAATAATACATTACATCATAAAAAAAACAGAAAATAAAAAAAATTGTGGAAAAACTGTCTTATACAAATTATTATACTTCTCAGACTTCAATCACTATGAACTATACGAAAAACTTATAACAAACGAAACCTATCTTAAGTTTCCTAAAGGACCTGTTCCTAAGCATATGAATGACTTACTTGATGAGTTAATAATCGAAAAAAAAATCATTAAAAAAGAAAATTTGGTAGGAAAACATATACAACAACAATTTTTATCATCATCTGAACCAAACACATCTAAAATATCATCTAATGAACTAACGATTATTAACAATGTTATTAATGATCTTGGAGATATGAATGCTACTAAAATAAGTGATTATTCTCATGGAGATAAACCATGGCGAGTAGCTAAATCATTTGAAGAATTAGAACCAGAATATGTTTTTTATAGAGATCATCCTTACTCTCTTAGGGAATATGAAGATGACTGATTATGAGTGTGGTTACTATCATAAATTCAGGAAAGAATTAGGTAAATTAAGTAGGAAATGTCCTACATTATATGAAGATTTTGAAAGATTTAAAGAATCATTACTTGAAGATTTAGAATTTTATAAACATAAATTACCTAATAACAGATATATTAAATTGAAATTAAAAAGAAATCGACTACTACCTTTTCCTGCTTTTAAAGTTAAGCATTTTCGTTGCAAGGCAATAAATAAAGGTGCTAATTCTGGGTTTCGCATCGTCTTTATTTTAGATCAGAGCAATTGGATTATTTATTTTGTTGAAATATATCATAAGAATAAGAAGATTGATTTGAATGAACAGCAGTTGATTGATGCTTCTGAGGATTTATAATAACAACCATATCTCATTATAATTTAGATGATGTATAAAATTGTGGAGATTTTGTAAATTTTGGACTTTCATACATAAAGAAAACCTCAAATTTTGATAAACATCCACATAAAAGTTTACACTCTCATAATTTAACTAAATATTTATATTAGAATATTTTAGTAAAATTAAAAAATTTTTAAAAGACAAAATATGGTTTTTGATTATATTATTGCATTAATCTTATAATGTTCAAATTATGCTTTAAAAAATAAAATTTTATTAAATAAAATATGATTTCATTAATTAAATTTCGCACAATGAAATTTATAATTTTTTTTATTTTATTATTATAATCTTATTAATCATTTTTTAGTCATGAGCCAAAATCTTTACACTCTCAAAAATTAAAATAAATATTCACTAAATTGACATCTTTGTATCAAATTCATGAATGTGTAAAAAAAGGCACTGTAAAAAGAGGATGGAAATTTTCATTTTCATTTTTCACGATTTTCAAAAACGATTTTCCAACTTTTATTTCAATAATAAAAAATTAAAAATTTATGTAGAGAATTCCGTTATTGGAGGTTATTTTGATAAGGAATTTGAAAAACATGCCAAAAGACTTTTTGAAGAATTTAAAAGAGGAACTTTTAAAGCTGTAATCTCTTCTCATGTCATGGATGAATTAGGAAATGGTGCTCCACAACATGTAATTGGCAATCTTAAACAAATTAACTATGATGAATATGAACTTACTAAAGAAATGATAGATTTAGCTGATAAATACATGGAATCATGCATTGTAACTAAAAAATACTATGAGGATGGTTTACATATTGCTATAGCTACTGTTATTGGTGTTGACGTATTGGTAAGCTGGAATTTCAAACATATTGTTAATTTAAATAAAATTAAATTATTTAATCATGTTAATTTAATGGAAAGATATCTTCCTTTAGAAATAAGAACTCCTCCAGAGGTGCTTGATTATGAGTAATAAGTTTAGTACAAAAGAAAAAGAATTTGATGCCATGAAATTTAAACGACAATTGCAAGATAATGTTTTAAAAAGATATAATCCTAAAAATTCACAAGAATTAATGGAATGCATTAATAAAAATGCTTTAAAATCCCCATTACATAGAAAATATAAAAATTCTAAGAATTAACAAACGTTATTAACTACTAATGTTAAATCAATTTTATGCTCATGCACCCCAATATGTTATAGATAATTTAAAAACTTTAGACTGTGATGAGTTTGTAGTTAAAAGTGAAATGGAAAAATTGGCTGATTTATATCTTGAAAAGGTATTGTTACTAATAATTATCGTGACGATGCATTACATATAGCAATTGCTACTGTTGTTAATGCAGATATCATTGTAAGTTGGAATTTTAAGCATTATTGTTAATTTTGAAAAAATTAAAAAATTTAATGCTGTTAATTTAAATGAAGGTTATAATATTTTAGAAGTAAGAACTCCTAATGAGTTGATTGATTATGAGTAGTGAATTTAGTACTGAAAAAAAAGATTTTGATGCAATAAAATTTAAACTTGAATTACAAGAAAATGCTTGGAAAAATAATGGAGCTAAAAATCTACATGAATATGTTCAATATTCAAATAAAATAGCTTCTAAATCTCCTTTACATGAAAAATATAAGAATTTAGATGATTAATATTTTTAAGGTATTATTTTTAATTTATAAAAATTTACTGTGGGGATTATCCGTGAAACTATTTTTTATTTTTCAAAAGTAATAAAACTTATCATTAATACTAACACAACAAATGTAATAACCAATTTCACTAAACACGAAAAACAATCCATTATAATCCAGTTAAAACCCTAAATAAAAAAAGAATAAAGAAATAAAAACTAATCAAATAAACAAACACAATTATAAAAATAATAAAAGAAAAAATCAGTATCAACATAACAACAAAATGAGGCTGTGAAAAATTATAGTTAAATATTATAACATTTATTTAATAAAAACTATCTTATTTTATAATTTAAGATTTAAATATCAATTATTTTAAAAATATTATTTAAAATTATCTTAATTTATAAAATAATGAATAAAGTGGAAAATATGAGTTTAAATTATAAAGTTATTTGTATCACAGGAACTCCAGGAGTAGGTAAAACAACAATAGCTACAATGTTATATGAAAAGTTATTAAAAAATGGATATAAATCAAAAATATTTTCTATCAATGAAATAGCTATTAATCATGATTTAATTCTTAAATATGATGAAGAGAAAGATTTTAAAATTGTTGATATTGAGAGATTAGATAAAAAATTTAGTGGATTAATCCATGATGAAGAAAATAATAAAAATGATCCAAATAGTAAAAATAACTTATATAAGAATAAGAATAATTTAAACAATGATAATTTAAAACCTAATAGTGAAAATAATAATAAAAAATTAATAGCTATTGTTGATGGGCATCTTTCACATTTATGTAGTAGATGTGATAAGATAATTGTTTTAAGAGTGAATCCTGATATTTTAAAGAAAAGGTTAAGTAAAAGAAATTATTCTACAATTAAGATTAATGATAACTTAGAATCAGAAGCTTTAGCTATTTGCTCTTATGAAGCCAATGAAATCCATGGTAATAAAGTTAATGAAGTGGATACTTCTAATTTAACTGCTTATCAAGTTTTACAGATATGTATGGATATTATTCAAGATGAGACTTATTTACCAATTGGTAAAATTGATTTTATGGATTATTTCTTAAAAAAATGAATAAATTCACATTATGTAATCTAAAAAAAATATATATCATATGTAATCTAAAAATATTACATAATCTTAATGAGATTATATAATCTTAAAAAACTACATATACTATGTAATCTAAAAATATTACATAACCTTAATAAGATTAGATAATAAATTTAAATTAAATAAATTAAAAATATTTATTATTTAAAATTAAAGGAGATAAAAAATGAATAGATTAGCATGGGGAAATTGTAGTGAATTAGAGGATGATGAATTTTATAATAGAATAGAAGAGATAGATTTTTTAAAATCATTATTGGAATCCAGTTCAAATAGAACTTCACCAACAATAGTGGTTCCAGGACTTAGAGGAGTTGGAAAAACAGTTTTACTGAAAAAAATAAAAAAAGAATTAGAAAGAGATTTTTTAATAGTTTACATAGATTTAACTCTTACATACAGTTTCCAAATAGGTCAGTTAAATGAAGTGTCTTTAATGGAACATTTATATCAATCATTGATGAAATCTTGTGAAGAAAAAAAATTTAAAACCTTTAAGGATAAACTAAAAAAAACCATAAAAACTAAAAAAATTAAAGTAGGTCAAATTATGGATTTTGAAGGCTATCCAATACCAATACCTGAAAGTGAAACAGACATTAAAAATCTATTGGATTTTGTATTAGATTTACCTCAAAAAATTTATGAAGAACATGAAAATGAAATAAAAGGAGTCATTATAATATTAGATGAATTTCATGCACTGACTGATTTAGGTAAAAATCTTAAACAATTCTTCTGGCTATTTAGAGGAAAAATTCAAAGTCAAAGAAATGTATCATACATCTTCTCATCATCAATTAATTCAAACAACCAAATAATTGAAACCCTCTCAGGAAGTGAAGGAGCATTTGGAGGAAGAGTTTTAACCTTAACTATTAACCCATTTACCAAGGAAACAGTCAAAAGCTATTTAGAAGAAAAGGTTCCAGAATTAAAATTCGATGATAAAGGTTTCGAGAGATTTTACAGTTGTACTAAAGGACTTCCTTTTTATATCAATACCTTTGCCAATTTACTCCCAAAAAACACCATTTTAGATGATGAAAATGTTAAAAATGAATTTCGAAAAAGTATATCCCTACTTGCCAATTCTTTAAAACTAAAATGGGGAAGATTATATCTAAGCGAACAAAAAATCATCACAACTTTGTTATACGATGACATGAAAAGAATGGAAATAGGAAAAAAATTAAACAGACAAACTGGTTCATTAAGCACCCCCTTAAATAAGCTTATTAACGAAAACCTAATAAAATTAGAAAATAAAAAATATACGATATCTGAACCAATTCTAAAAGAATGGTTAAAAGCAGAATATAAAAATAAAGGTGTTTTTCCATACAGATTGGAATAATTCTTTTAATTAACATGAGCAAAAATATTTTACTTAATAAACAAATCGCTTTAATAAGAAATAATCTTTTATTATTAATAATTGCAGAATATCTTCTTAAAATCAAAATAACAAAATGTATATTAAATGAGCTATAATATATATAAATTAAATAAATTAAAATTAAATAAATTAAATATTGTCATTATGGAAGAATTTTTAAAAATTTTAAAATGATCACTTTTTATTAAATTATTTAATTTTAAATATCACTTTATAAAAAGTTATAATTTTAAATTTAAATAATATAAACATATTTTAATTAATATAAATAATTTTAAATTAAATATTTTAATTTAAATTAAAAATATTTTAATAATATTCATTTTTAAAAAAATTATTTATCAAAAACAATATAAAAATTAAAATTAAATTAAAAATTAGAATTAAAATTAAATTAAAAATTAGAATTAAAATTAAATTAAAAATTAGAATTAAAATTAAATTAAAAATTAGAATTAAAATTAAATTAAATTAAATTAAAAATCATGAAAAATGCATGTGAGATGACATACATGGGATTACAGTTTCCAGATACCCAAGATAACAGTCCAAGAATTCCTATTCATTTAACCAGAGTTGGAGTAACAGGAATTAAAAAATTAATAAAAATTGACAGAGGTGATAAAAGACCTATAGTTTTACTACCCACATTTAATGCATTTGTTGACCTTCCAAGTCATCAAAAAGGCATACACATGTCTCGAAACCCTGAAGCTATTAGTGAAGTTGTTGAAGAAGTTGTTAACAGTGAAAATGTAGAAGTTGAATCTTTATGTGCTGATATTGTAAACACATTGATGGCTAAACATGAATATGCTGAAGTTGCAGAGGTGAGTATGAAAAGCGATTTCATGTTTATTAGAAAATCACCTGTAACTAAAAATAAAAGCCAAGAGATGACAAAAATAATAGCTAAATCAGTGGGTTATAGAAAAAATGGAAGAGTTACTATTCGAAAAAGTATTGGTGCTGAAGTAGTTGGTATGACTGTTTGTCCGTGTGCTCAAGAATCTGTTAAACAAGCGGATAGAGTCAAATTATTAGAATTCTTAGATGAAGAAACCGTTGAAAAAGTTATTAATACAGTTAGTTTTGCATCACATAATCAAAGAGGAATAGGAACCATTATAATTGATGTCCCTGAAAACCAAAATGTTGAAGGAGAAGATATAATAAAAATTATAGAAAGTTCTATGAGTTCCAATGTTTGTGAAATTCTAAAAAGACCAGATGAAAATGCTGTGGTTATGGAAGCACATAAAAATCCTTATTTTGTTGAAGATTGTGTAAGAAATATGGTTGAAAAAATAGTTCAGCAATACTCTCATTTACCTGATGATACATTAGTAACAGCGCGTCAAGTAAATGAAGAAAGTATTCATAGACATAATGCTTTTGCTGAGAAAATTGCTACAATGGCTACATTAAAATCTGAACTAACCCATCACCAATAATAATATAGGCTAAAAACTTTTTGTGGGGATTGTATGGTAAAATTACATAAAATTGCTGGAGATGTTATGGAATATTTGGATGCTTTTAAAAACTCAAGACCATCATTAAATTCTGAATTTATACTGATTGTACGAGGATTATCTTCTAAAAACATAGCTATTAATGAAATTAGTGGTGTTTTAGATGATTTGGTTGAATATTTGGATGGAAAAGTTTTAGATGAAATTTCAGATAATGCTGCTAAACTAATTAATAGAATGGACGAACAAATACGTTCCACTGTGAACATCACTGGTGATACAGACTCTGGTGGAATAATGAGAATGAAAAAAGATCTTGAAAATCTTAATGTTGCTACAGAGTATAGATTAATTAATCTTAAATATGTTGGTGTTTTTGTTGCGATGTGGAAAGATAAAGGAGATTTTGGTCCTGTATTTGTTGAAGTTGCAGTCTCTGATGATGAAGGCACCACTTAATCATCTTATACTATTTTCTTTACAATAATTGATTATCTATATCGGATAATAAAATCTCTTTTGGATTTGTATTTATATCTTTTTTTGAGCAAACGGATATGAAATATTGATTATTCAATCCCCATGTTTTTAATTTCAGATCTTTATTTATTTTAAAAACATTATTATTAACAATACCTTTAATATTCTCTTTAGAAATGTTTTTAATCATGTTATCTTTAATTTTGTTTTCTTCTATATATATATCTATTAATTCATGTTTATCAATAATTTTTTTCTCTATATTTACTATAAACGATTTTAAATCTACTATTCCTGTTCCTTTCATTTTCACATAGCTTTCTTTTAAAGTCCATATTTTAAAGAAAGTATTTATAGGATTTTCACTGTTAATTATTTCTTTATGTTCCTTTAAATGAAAAAAATGATTAGACAATCCACTATAATCTAAATTTTGGATTTTTTCAATGTCTACTCCAATATCCTCATCATAAACTCCAACCATAACCAATTCACCACTATGGGAAATATTAAAAGAAATATTAGGATAATTATCTAAAAATGGTTTGCCATTACCATCAATATTTATTATATAATCTTCAATTCCAATCCTACTAAGAATAAACTTTAATAGTATCCTTCCTCCTCCAGAAAGATATTTATCTCTATCAAAAAGATATTTTTTATCAAGAGTTTTTAGATAATCTTTAGATAAATAATTTTTCATAGTATTCATGCCAATGGAAGTTATATCCAAATAATTTAAAAACATTATCTAATATATTTGATTTTTTTAATATTTATAATATAAGAAGATGGAATAACCATAATTTGATTTCATTTACTATTAATAATTAATTAATGTTCAATATTTAATAAAAATTATTTAAAAATATTTTTTAAATGTTTAACTAAAATTTAAATAATTAAATAACAAATAAGCATTTAAATATCAATTAAAATTGAAAAGATACTGTTAAAACTACTAAAGTCTCAAATAAGTTTTTTTTATTTAAAACATCATACATCGACTGATCTTTAACCACAAGATCCTTTTGAGCTTCAACACTCATGACATCGAACTCATCATGACTACCCATCCCACCCGCTCCAGCTATTCCAATTGCTTTATAAAGAGCAACAGCATCCAACGAATTCGTATTCTCCATTAACAAACCTATATTATCCTGCAATTCAGTTAAATTATTACTTATGGCTCCAGAAGCAGCTATTGGAATTAATAAGATAATAATCCCAAGATTTGTATTGTTAACTACCCATTCATTGGTTTGTTTAACAGCTTGCAAAATATATTCACCTAAAAAAGCATCATCAAATTGATTAAAGGACTAACCTTAATAGCTTGTTCCGCTACTTCTTTTACACTATCCCCAATAACAATTCCACTAATTAAAAAATCCTCAAATACCATATCATGAAAATCACGAGTCCT
>JAITOM010000399.1 GCA_031289975.1 Methanobrevibacter sp.
TATATTTAAATTATTTAAAATTTAAAATTATTAATTTTTATAAAGTAATATCAAAAATTAAATAATTTAATAAAAAAATTTTTCATCCAAAATTTAAGAACTTTTCCAAAATGACTATAATACAAAAAATTTATATTATTATTTTTAATGTTTATAATATAATAAATTTAATTGTAAATTATTTATATTATATTTATATTTTTTTAATTAATGATTTTTAATTAATGAGAATGTAAAGTTTTGTGAAGTTTCCTTGTTTTGGTTTCTTTATATATAGAATCCCAAAATTTTCCAACCTTCACACTTTTTGACTCGCTTTAATTAATAGATGTTGTCTAACCATTCAATTTTTGAATTTTATTAAATTTTAAACCATAAATTAATATTTAAAATGAATATGAATTCATAATATAATTTTAATTTAAACATAAACATTATTTTATAGGATTAATTCATATTTAAAGTTTAATATATTCTTTATTAATAAAATAGAAGATTTTAAATAGAAAATTTTATTTTAAATAGAAGATTTTAAAATTTTGATAAAAATAATTGTTGAGCAATCCTATAAATTTTGTTTTTAATTATCCAATATAAAATTCAAAAAATATTACAATATATTCTTTTACTTAAAATTTATAGTCTACCTAATACTTATAAACTTTATTAATAATCTTTCAAATGCATTTATACTAAAATTCAAGGATTTTTATAAAGATTCAAGGATTTTTATAAAGATAAATATAATTTGGAAAAGATTATAAAAGTTTGGTAAAATACTATAGAAAAATATAAGTTTATAATGCTCTCATTAAAATGCTGATTTTAAACCAACTAACTTTCTAACAACTTGAGATAATGCAAATGAACATAACATGTACCATCCAAGCCATCCTACAGCATTAGGCAGATAATATCCAATAAAACTAAATACTACAGTTGGATCAGGGGATCCTCCATATATACCAATGGAATGCCATAAAGGAGTTAAAACAAGCCAATAAGGAAATGTTGGGAGTGAAACATAAACATGTGCAAGTGAAGAAGTTCTTATCCACCAAAGAAACAATCCAAATGGAACTATTGTAACCAGCATAGGCTTAAAAGACATCATCATCATCTCACTTTGAGCTTTCATGAATTCTTGTTGTTCTGCTTGCATTTTACTCATTGCCTTATCATCCCCAGATTTACGAACAGCACTCATCTTTTTCTGAAATTCAGATGATTTTTTCTTCATATTATCCAACTTTTCATGATCCATTAAATATTTTTGAGCAAGATTTGTGAAAATAGATAATAAAAATGCTATAAGAAATATAGTTAATAATGGATTTTTTGGATTAGGATCTAAAGCAATTATTGGATTAAAAACCTGATCAAGATAACTGAAAATTGATCCTAAAATATCTGGCATTATTAATATCTCCTTTTATAATCTATAAAATTTAAATTTATTAATGATAATGAAAAATTTGAGTATATGGGGCTTAAATATTTAATAAAGCTTAAATATTTAGAATAACTTAAATATTTAATGTTTTCACCATCTTAGAAACGATTATATCAAGTTCATTATCATGATTTTCTAATATCTTAACAGTGGCTCCAGTTAAGGTAGCATAAGTCATTGCAGTTGCTCTATTAATTTCTTGATGCAATGCAATGATTTTTGTCATTTCTTTATCACGACTTCTTGTTTCATCAGATAATCTTCTAATTAAGATTTCATCAGGATTTGCTTCAATGATGATAAAGTTATTTGGTTTTAATTCATTTAAAATCCATTCAGGAAGCCCTGGAAGAAAACCTGCAGGAGTGTTTATAGTACAATGAGTATCTACAATAACATTTTCACTTTCTGACTTTTCTTTAATTTTTTTTGCTGCAAGAAGTTGAAGCTCTTTTTGAATATCTGGAGACAATTTTCTAAGTTCATCTCTATTATCAACCATATTTTTTTCTTTAGCTATTTCTACCATCATATCCCCATAATTTATATGGAGATAATCAACTTCCTCTAAAGCTTTATTAAGAACAGTTGTACTTCCAGACCCTGGAATTCCAGTTAAAACTACCAAATTCAAATTAAACACCCACAATAATATTTTTTATTTAATGATCATTTTTTATTTAATATAAGATCATACCAACAATTATTTTTATTAAAATTTTTAAACATTTTTCCTAAATATTTTTTTCATTAAATAAATAATATAATTAATTTTAAATATAAAATTTATATTATAAAATTTATTTATATTAAAATTAATATTGAATTATAAATTTTAATTGATTTCAAATGTTATTATTAAAATTTTAATTTTAAAAATTAGAAAATCTTTGAATTTGAAGAATTAGAAAAAATTTTTTTTTCTTTAATTGACTAATTTAAAAATTTAATGAAATTTTGAATTGTTGAACAAACCTCAATAATTAAAATTTATTTAATAATTAAAATTTTTATTTTATGAATTTAAATATTATAAATTTTTTTATTTATTTTAATTAACTATTAATTATTTGCTTATTCAATTATTAACAGTTTTACTTTAATATAATAAAATTAAATTACTCTAAAAACCTTTTTAAGATTGGATGCATATCCATGAGCTGTTCTTGAGCAATTTCTTCATAGAGTTTATAAACAATACCTACTGTAAGTAAAACACCAGTACCTCCACCAGCAGCACCAGTTAAATCTGCACCAAAAGCTAATAATCCTACGAATGTTCCACCTAATACAGTTAAAGCAGGCACATATCTTTTTAAGAGTTTTTTAAGCTGGGTTTTACTACTTCTAAACCCTGGAATCTGAATACCCGAGCTATGAAGTTGTTCTGCAATTTTATTAGCACCTAAACCACCGATTTCTACCCATAAGAGAGAGAAAATTATACAACATCCCAAGTAAAATATTCCAAAAACCAATACTCTTAAAGGATTTGTTAATAAAACATTCAAACTTGGAGTAGTAAGATACAGTCCAATACCATCAATAGCCCGTCCTTGAGCAACATGCCCAAAAATAGGAAAACCGATTCTTTGAAAAACATTTGTAAGTAGGGTTACATTCATAAGTAATGCACTGGTTAATATGACTGGCATGTTACTTGCATAAATAAATTTAAGAGGATATTTACCTACATTTCCACGAATTCTTCCATGCCCTCTCATTTGACCATGAGATATAGGAATTTCCACTCTCATACTTTCACCATATACTGCAACTAAGAACACGACAATCGTAGCAAATAAAGGCAGGAGTATTGATGGATCTGGAGATCCTGAAACAATAGACTGAATAAATTTTGGGATCATTCCTGGCATTTGTCCTGGAGAAGATGCAACAGGTAAAAAATTCAAAGAACTGGTAATTATCTGTTGGGAAACACCAGCAGCAATGAAAAGTCCTACACCACTTCCAAAACCCCATTTTGAAATAACCTCATCCAAGTATAAAATTAAAATAGCCCCTACAACAAGTTGAACTATCATTACCAATTCATAACTTGAATTTATAGGAGGTACATTTCCTGTTATAACTAACATAGTGGCTTCAAAAATTGTCATAATTATTGCTAAAACTTTTTGTGTACTTTGAAATAAAGATTTATCTTCATGTTTTGAAAGGTCTAAATTTAACATTTTAGTTCCAACAAGAACTTGAAGAACAATAGATGAAGTAACAATTGGTCCAATACCTAATGCCATTATTGAATTAAAGTTACCTGCCATTACTGACCTTAGAGTTGCAAACTGGTCAATAGCTGTATCACTTAAACCATACAAAGGTACTTGACATAAAAAAAAGTACAGTACTAAAATAACTAATGTCCATTTGATTTTATCTTTAAAACCTTGTCTATGAGTAGGCGTCTTAACTTGAGGTATTAAAGAAAATAAGGGTTTAAACTTCTCCAAAAACATTTTTTAATCTCCAAATCATCTGTATAAAATACTAATATCTAAAATTAATAAAAATGATTAATATAATAAACATTACAATTTAATTAATTTTAATCATCCCTATATTAATTAATATAGTATTAAATTACTATAGCTTCTCCACCAGCTTTTTGGATTTTCTCTTCAGCAGATTTTGAAAAAGAAGGTGATTTGATAACCAAAGGTTTTAACAGTTTACCATTGCCTAAAACTTTATTAAATCCCAAATCTGTAACATCAAGAATAATAAAATCTCCTTCTTTAGATGCTTTACCACTACTTAAAAATTTTTCAGATTTATCATCTAAATAATCTAAATTAACAGGATTGACCTTGTTAACAGTGGTTTTATTTCTTTTGAATCCATGTTTACCATAGTGGTCTGGATCAAATTTAACAATCCAAGACCAGTGATGTTTTTTACCACCAGCTTTACCTTTACCACCTTTATGACCAGCTCCTCTCCTTTTTTTGGTACATCCACCACCATTAGATCTTGAACCTCTTAATTTATTAATTTTACGTTTAGTTCTAATCATTTTTCTCACCGTTAAGTCATTTTTTTTAAAAGATTGTTAATAGAATCCCCTCTAAATCCTAAGGATCCTCCTTCGTTAAAAGATTGTCTAATTCCTTCATAACCTTTTCTTGGAGGATGTAATCTGAAAACTGGTTTCATATCAACATCTTCAGCTTTAATTTCAGCATTTAATAAAGCATTTGCTAATTCTTCAATAGATGAATAATCAGTATTTTCTTTAATGTATTCTTCTGTAATGGTTACATTACCACTTAATTTTCCTCTTTTAGATATTAGATCTACCAATATTTTAGGTTCAATCTCTCCCCAAGTAATGTAATCTTTTGCTTTTTGGAGCATTCCTTTGTAACTTGGATTGTCTTGAATTAACACTCCATGATTTATTCTATTAAGTCTTAACATATCTAAAGTAGTGGTAATATCCTTCTTTACACCAGTAGTTCCTCTAACTCTAACTACAAAAAACATTTTAAATCATCTCCTCTCTATGAAAATACAGTTACATCTTTAACTGCTTTTTCAGTTGATTTAAACTTACTTAAATTTTTCAATGCTTCAAAAGTGGCACTAGCAAAATTTACAGTTGTTTGAGTTTGACCACTTGTTTGAGACCATGAATCATGAAATCCTGCAAGTTTCATGATAGTTTTACCAACATTACCTATAGCAAGACCTACACCTGCTGGAGCAGGAATCAAAGTAACTTTCACACTACCAGTTTTACCATCAACCTTAAAAGGAACTGTGTGATGTTTACCACACACACAACCCCAATCTCCACAGCCTCTTTTAACTTTAATAATATTATACTTTGCATTATCAACAGCTTTACGAATAGCTGGACCTACTTCTTTAGCTTTACCTTGACCTAAGCCAACATATCCATCTTTATTACCAACCGCAACAATTGCCCTGAAATTAACTTTTCTTCCAGATTTATGCATTCTTTGAACAAGGTTAACATCCATAACTTCTTCTTCTAAATCTGGAAGTAATGCATCAATAATTTCTAATTCCATTATTGGTAAACCTTTTTCAAAAATTTCATCAATGTCTGTTATGGTTCCTTCTTTAACCATATTTCCAAGGTTTGTTTTAGGTTCCCAATCTTCCATATTAAAACTCATAATATAACCTCATAATTAAAACTCTTTATCGATTTTGTCTTTAATTTCATCAAAATGTTTAGCTAAATCAACAGGTTTTAATCCTCTTTCTAAGTATTTTGAAAATTTTTTCTTCAAATCATCATCACTTAAACTCTCAGCATAATCAGAAATATGCTTACCAGAAATTCTATCTTCATCAGGTAAAATAAGCTCTCCATGAGGAACATTTAATCCTGCATCAACAGCACCTTTAAGTGCTGCAAAAACTCTTGAACTTTTAACCGCCCTTTTTAAACCAATATCTAAAATAGATTTATTAATATTAGCTTTAAGTGCTTTTTTACCACATATATAAGCAGTTAAATAAGCAGCACTTGTATTTTTAGCTCCTCCAAGCCATCCTAATCGTTGTAACTCTTTAGAATGAGCAGATATAATAGTTTTATCTCCATTTTCTCTTACAGAAATTATTTGTACAATTACATTAGCATTGGAAATTCTAACAACCAACCTGTTCTTATCTAAATCTATTAATTTTATTCTTGTACCATAATCGGTTTTTCCTTCTCTTCTTCTTCTAAATGGTACTTTATATCTTGATCCATGTGCCAAATAAATTCCTCCTATTTAATCAAATCATGATCCTTAGTATAAGTTTTCATGTAAGATTTACTTCTAAAGGCACCACCTTTAGCCATTTTATACAATTTACGATAGGTAGTAGAATCAATTTCTTCTGATTCTCGCATAGATTTAAGATCTCTTCTTAAAGCCCTAATAGTTGTCATCCATGCTTTCTTTTTAGGATTACGGGCATTTTTTGCTCCTTTAACACTACCTCTTCCTTTTCTTCGCCCTTTTTGCTTTTGAGTAGCTAATTTTTTAGATCTGTAACTACTAATTCCCGTTTTAGGTTTAGATTTTATAACATCTGAAAGTATTAGCTTTTTAACATCTTCTCGAGTCATAGCACCAGATACCAATTTAATTTTTTCTGGATCAATCCAGACTCTATTAATCCCAACTTTAAGTATGCTTGCAGCTAACCTTTTTTGAGTTGTGAGATTCACAAAAATCACTCCAATATTAATTAAATTATTTCACACATTAGATAAACTTAATATATAGATTATAAACTATAATCCTTTATAAATACAATAATATTATAAGATTCAATAAATATTTAATTGTTAAATAGATTTAAATAATCATATTATAAATTTTTTAAGTTTTATAAATTATATTAATCTTTGATTACATCATCATTTTCTTCAATCACATCATCATTTTCTTCTTCTTCAAAATCATCAGAAGATTCATCGAGAAGAGAAGGTTCATCAAGAGATTTTGAAATCATAGATTTAGGATTTTCTGGATATGTCTTTTTATTTAACACTTTAACACCTAATTCATTTGCCTTTTCTACAATTGCAAATTTCTTTTTATTACCAACTGAAGCTGAAATTCTCGCTGCTTCAGTATCAGGATCTAATTTATCCAAATCATTAAGAGTATGAATAATAACATCTTTAAACCCAGATGGATGGAGATTTCTCGTCAATTTGTTAGAACCATATCCAATAGAAGGCATTGCAGGTTTTCCAGCTTCATATCTCCTCATTTTACTGGATTTTCCTCTTGGTTTTCTCCATTTTACACCCAATTTCTTATATCTTGCATGTTCTTGTCTTTTAAATTTTTTATTCATTGCATCACCATTTATTCTTTACTTACAAGATATATGCCATCTTGGAAAACACGAGGATCTTTTCCTTTAATTTTAGTAGCCTGTTCTAAATTAGCCATTGTTTGACCAACATCCTCCTTATTAATACCAGAAACTAAAACTTCATCTCCTTTAACATTAACTTTTGCAGAACCTACAATTTTAGCATTTCTTGGATGTCTTTCACCAATGAAATTTTCAATTACGACCTTGCCATCTCCAACCTTAACAGTCATAGGAAAATGAGCGAAGACTATTTTCATGTTATATGTGAATCCATCAGTTACACCAGTTATCATATTTGATAAATGTGCTTTAGTTGTACCAATCATAGATTTATCTATTTTTTTAGGAAATCGAGTTGATAAAAATAATAAATTATCTTCATTTTTTTCAATAGAAACATTAGGATAAGTAAATTTTCTTGATACTTCTCCTTTAGGTCCTTTAATACTAATATTGGTATTTTCTATATTAACTTCAACACCATCAGGAATTGAAATTTCTTCTTCAATAATTGCAGCTAATACCATTTTATCACCTTAATATACATAAATCAGTAATCTACCACCAATTCCCATCTCTTTCGCTTTTGAATGAGTCATTATCCCCTTAGGAGTGGTAACAATCAATATACCAAAATTTTTTGCTGGTAAAAATCTCTTTTCAAACTTTTCAAATTCATCATTTTTAACAGAATGACGAGGTTTAATAACACCACATTGATTGATGTTACCTTCTAATTCAACTAAGAATTTTCCTGCTTTCCCATCATCTATATATTCAAACTCACCAATGTAATTCTCATTTTTCATTGTAGTCAAAACTTGTCCAATGAGTTTAGAAGCAGGAGCAATAGTACAAGAACTATTTACTTGTAATTCATTGTTCCTAATATTTGTAATTGCATTGGCAAGTGGATCCATAAGAGTCATAAATACACCTCAATTATATTTTTTAAATCCTATTTTCGGGGCAAGTTCTCTAAAACATTGTCTACATAACATAAGATTATATCTTCTTATCATTGCAGAGTGATCCCCACATCTACTACATTTTCTTGATGCTTTCCCGTATTTTCTTGGCAAAATATCACCTTTTAACTAATTTGATTAAATATATACACATTATATCGATTATTAATAAAATATTAATTAATATTTATATTTAAAAATTATTATTTTATTAAGTTAATTTATTTTAATTATAAGTTAAATAATATTCATTTCATTAATATTCATTTCATGGAAATAATTTTTTTAAGTAATAAAATTATTTAAATAGATATTTAATTTTTATTTAAATAGATATTTAATTTTTATTTAAATAGATATTTAATTTTTATTTATAGTGGTTTTGATAAAGTTCTTAATAAATGAACTTTTTTAAAAATAAATATTATTAAAAAATATTAATTTAAAATCATTTATATTAATTAAAATATATTTAAATTATTTAAAATTTAAAATTATTAATTTTTATAAAATAATATCAAAAATTAAATAATTTAATAAAAAAATTTTTCATCTAAAATTTAAGAACTTTTCCAAAATGACTATAATATAGAGAATTATTTTTTTAGAGAATTATTTTTTAATATAATTAAAGAATTATTGAATTTATTATAGAATATTAAATAGGTGAAATTATGAAAGATAAAACATTAGAAGGAACAACTACTGTAGGAATTACATGCAAAGACGGTGTTGTATTTGCAAGTGAAAGAAGAGCAAGTATGGGAAATTTAGTAGCCCATAAAGTTGCTGAAAAAATATTTAAAATTGATAATCATTTAGGAGCTACAATAGCTGGCTCTGTTGCTGATGCTCAAAGTTTAATGAAAATTATTTCTGCTGAAGTTTCTCTATATAAAATGAGAAATGGTGAAAATATTAGTGTAGAATCTGCATCGGCTATATCAGCTAATATTTTACATTCCTCTCCATTGTATGTACAAACCCTACTTGGAGGAATAGATGATAATGGAGCCATAATTTATTCTTTAGATCCTGCTGGAGGCATGGTTAAAGATACATTTATTTCAACTGGTTCAGGATCTTTGTTTGCTTATGGTGTTTTAGAAGACAGATTTAGAGAAGGGTTAACTATAGAGGAAGGAATAGATGTTGCTATAAGAGCAATTAATTCAGCTATGGAAAGAGACACTTTTTCTGGTAATGGTGTTTTAGTAGCTAAAATTACAAAAAACGGCTTTAAAATGTTATCAGAAGATGAAATTAAAAAGAAATTAGAAAGTTTAAGTCAATAATTAAAAAAATGGCATTAAATTATTTAATTAAACTAAAAATTAATATTAAATAAACTAAATTAGAAAATTTAGACTCTAATTAATAACTAAACTTACTTTTAATTTATTGATGAGAAGGTTTGAACAAACCCACCTTTTAAGGATGGGAAGAATCAAACTTAGTGGATGGCTTCCCAATCGATTTTTAACCACTATAATAGACTTAAAAATTGTGTTTAGAACTAAAATTATTAACTTTTAACCACAAGAACAAGTGGGGTTGATAAAACCATAATTAATCTTAGATTGTGAATTGCATTACATGCGAGGATAGCTTATTAATGAAAACATCATAAGATGTTAGTTCTAAGAAGCTTTAAATATTTATAGTGTTCTGTAAAATTATTTTCTTTTATTTATATATTAATTTTACAAAATTCAATTAAATGTTTGCAATCAAAAATAATTTTTATTTCTTTAAATTAAATTTAAAAGACGAATATTAATATTTGAAAAAATAATTTGCAAAAAAATTTTTTGAATATTTTTTTGAATAATTTGTTGAATAATTTTGTGAATAATTTTTTGTATAAATTTTTTAATAATATAATAAATTAGTTACACGAGCACTATATTTTAGAATAAGAATCTTTTGCCTTTAGGCTTGGGAACAGTTCAATATAGTGTTTAATTACTATTGTTAGAAAGTGTAAACCTTATTTTTTTTATAAATGAAATAATTTTTAAAAACTCCAGTATTGATACCTTTCATATTAATTATAGAAAATATTAATTTTCTTTTAATATGGCAATGTAAAACACTGTAATATACTATTTTTATTTATTTATGTAAAGTATTATATCTTACTTTACATCTTATTTTTGAGTGATTATAATGAGTTCAGAGATTTTAGAAGAAATTAAAATGGCTATTGTGAAAAAACTACCTGAACGAATTCAATTAGCTAATATAGAGTTTGAAGGCTCAGAAGTTGTAATATACACAAAAGACCCTGTGATAATGACTGATAATGAAGATTTAATAAGAAAATTAGCTAAAGATTTAAGAAAGCGAATAATTATTCGTTCTGATAAAAGTGTTCTTTTAGATCCAGAAAAAACTATTACAAAAATTCATGAGATTGTCCCTGAAGAAGCTGAAATTACTAACATAGGATTTGATGATGTAACCTCTGAAGTCCGCATTGAAGCCAAAAAGCCTGGAATTGTCATTGGAAAATTTGGAGTCACTTCGAGAGAAATAGTGAAAAATACTGGTTGGGCTCCAAAAATTCTAAGAACACCACCAATACCATCAGAAATAATTGAAAAAATTAGACATATCCTAAAACAAAGTAGTAAAGAAAGAAAACAATCACTTCAAGCTTTTGGATTGAGAGTTCATCAAGGATCAAAACATGATAATGATTGGATAAGATTAACCTCTATGGGGGGATTTAGAGAGGTTGGAAGGTCATGCATGTTATTACAAACTCCTAACAGTAGAGTTTTACTTGATTGCGGAGTAAATGTAGCAGGTCACGATGATAAATCTTCATTTCCCTATTTAAATGTCCCTGAATTTAATTTAAATGAATTGGATGCAGTTGTAGTGTCTCATGCACATTTAGATCATTGTGGTTTCGTACCCTATTTGTATCACTATGGATATGAAGGGCCTGTTTTTTGTACAACACCAACAAGAGATTTAATGACTTTGTTACAGTTAGATCATATTGATATAGCCCATAGAGAAGATAATCCACTACCTTTTAATGTGAAACATGTTGAAAAAACTGTAAAACGTGCTGTAACACTTGATTATGGGGAAGTTACAAACATAGCACCTGATATAAAATTAACCCTTCACAATGCTGGACATATTCTTGGCTCTGCAATGTCCCATTTGCATGTTGGAGATGGACAACATAATATAGTATACACTGGAGACTTTAAATATGAAAGAAGTAGATTACTTGAACCTGCAACATCTAAATTTCCAAGATTAGAAACATTGGTCATGGAAAGTACTTATGGAGGTCATGAAGATATTCAACCATCAAGGAATTCTGCTGAAAAAGAACTTATGAAAATAATTTATAGAACTTTAAAGCAAAAAGGTAAAGTTTTGATTCCTGTTTTTGCAGTAGGACGAGCACAAGAATTAATGATTGTTTTAGAAGAATATATGTCTCATGGTATTATTGAAGAAGTTCCAATCCATATTGATGGTATGATTTGGGAAGCAACTGCGATTCACACGGCCAGACCAGAATACTTAAGTAAGGATTTAAGGGATCAAATATTTCATGCAGGTAGAAATCCATTTATCTCTGATGCATTTCATAAAGTTATTAACCATAATGAAAGAAAAGATATTGTTGAAGGAGAACCATCTATTATTCTATCTACATCTGGAATGCTTACTGGTGGAAATTCTGTTGAATATTTCAAAGCATTAAGTGGAGACGAAAAAAGTACATTAATATTTGTTGGATATCAGTCAGAAGGTTCATTAGGTAGAAGAATCCAGAAAGGTTGGACTGAAATCCCAATGCTTGAAGAAGGAAAAACTAAAGTTTATCATGTTAAAATGAATGTTGAAACTATTGAAGGGTTTAGTGGACATTCTAATAGACGACAACTTATGGATTATGTTAAAAGATTAAGTGTAAAACCAGGGAAAATAATTACTTGTCATGGAGATCCTTATAAAACTGCTGATTTAGCATCAAGTATACATAGAAATCTTAAAATAGAAACTAAAACTCCACTTAATTTAGAATGTACAAGAATTCAGTAAATAAGATTTTTAATATCTTAATAGCCACTAATTCGGGATATTTTAATCAATACATGAATTTTTAGTTATATTTAATAATTAAATGATGATTAATTCATTTTTTTATTTATAAAAACTATTGTCATTATTTATTTATAATGTTAAGAGTTAAACATTATTGCAAACAAAAATAGATTAAGTTCGTTTTTAAAAAGTTATAACCATATACATTTAAAGACAAATAGTAAATTATATATTTTTTTGAGCCTAATTTCATGAAAAACAATCATATCATACATATATAATAATTTAAAGGCATTATAACTATTATTGAGATTATAGGTGCTTGTTAAGATGTGAAATCTATGATTTTGTAAAAATAATTCATATTAAACTTCATGAAAATTTAGCTAAACCTAAACCTTTATATACTATTAAAGTTTAATATTATATTGTCTACTAAAATTTATATAAAAAATATAATTCATGTAAAAAATTATTAGTAGACTAAACACGATATCATTTAATTGATATTATCTCCAAAAAGCCCCAATGAAATTATTTTTGTGACCTTAAACATAACCCATAAGTATATTTAATTAACTAATTTAATTAAATTGGGGCACATTTCTTCTGTAAACAAATCTTTTTATTTCATTACTTAAAAATAAGATATTTAAAAATAAATGATTAATTACAAAAATTTTTTGCCAACATAATCAATTTTGTTACTTCAATTAATCAGACATTTAATTAACCCTACTTTTTTGTTTTTATAATCAATTAATTATTTAATTTAGAATTATTATTACTAATCTATTTTTAAATTTAAACAAAATAATTATTAAGTTTTAAAATTAAAAAAGGAACTTATAACTGAATTAATAAATATCAATCAATAAATTTGATCAATGTCTTTAATGTGAATATTTTACTTAAATTATTATTTAAATTTAGTTTTCCTACGATAATGTATAAAAATAGAAGCAATTAGTAATAACACACCTATACTACAGAATAATATTTTAGGATAAAATTGTAAATATAATATGCCAACACATAAAAATAAGATACCTTCAATTAATATAAAGATTTTACTCAGATTTGTTTTGAAAATTACTAATGGATAAGTAATTCCAACAATCACAATAATAAAGTTAAGCACTAAATCTTCATTAGTAATATTGTTAGTTGAATAAAGAGTAAATAATCCCCAACTAATGAATATAATCGCGAAAAATATTGAAAATATCTTTTGATGCTGTCTAAAATCCATATAAATTCTCTTATTTTTTTAATATATAAATTAATTGTATTTATGGGAGTGTCAGAAAGTGCGGAGGTTTTACAAATTTTGGATTTTTATATATAAAGAAAACCTAAAATATTGATAAACCTCCACAAAAGTTTACAACCTCATATTTATTATTTAATTTTTGTTAATTGTTAAATTTTTAAATTTAAATTATTTTAAATTCATTAAATATCATAATAACTCCTATTTAAATAATATTTTTAAAAATAAATAATTTTATACAAACTCATTAATTAAATTATTAATGTCTTGGGATATAGTCACCACTAAATTTGATTTTTAGACTTTTATAAATTTATATTATTTTTACTTATTAAAGTATTTTTGGATTTTAAGAGAGTGTCAAAAAGCATGGAGGGTTTTAAAAATTTTTGGATTTTATATATAAAGAAAACCTAAAATATTAATAAACCTCCACAAAACCATGTCATAGTCCTGAAAACTAAGTTTTTGATGTTGATAGCTGCATTTACATCTCTATCATGTTCAGTTTTACATTCAGGACAAATTCAAGACCTAATACTCAAACCAATTGAATTATTGATATAACCACAATTAGAACATATTTTAGTTGTATTATGAGGATTTACTTTATATAACTTATCTTTATACCAATCAAGTTTATATTCTAATAGTTCAACGAAAAAATCAGTTTTATAAACTATTTCTTTAGTTTGTTTACACCATGTTTCTTAATTTGATGTAATCATTTATATTTAATGCTTTCAATAGCTATACTGTCATATTCTGTTACTAATTTGGTGATTATATTATGATACCAATTATTGATTATATAGGTAACTTTTTCTTTTAGTCTATCAATTTGTAGTTGTCTAAAAACCAAATTCCAGATTTTAAATTTCCATCCTCTTTTTACAGTTTCGTTTTTTATAGTGAACTAAAAAATGTTTTTAAGTAATGAGTTTTTTAAAAATATCTTTAAATTATCAATTTCATAAATAAAAACAAAGATTTTCTAACTTATAAAATCATAGATTTTATAAATAACAAAAATTAGAAATTTTCTAACTTATAAAATCATAGATTTTATAAATATTAATTTAAAATCATTTATATTTATTAAAATATGTTTAAATTATTTAAAATTTAAAATTATAGATTTTTATAAAGTAATATTATAAATTAAATAATTTAATAAAAAAAATATAAGATGATAAAATGGAAATAATAAAATACAATAAAAAAAATGATAAAGAGATTATTGAAAGATCTCAAAATGATGTTAAGGATATTCTTCCAATTGTAAATGAAATATTAAATAATGTGAAGTTAAATGGGGATTCAGCTATTAAAAAATATGGTGAAGAGTTTGATAAGGTTACTCTCACTGATTTTAAAGTTTCTCAAAAAGAAATAGAAGAAAGTTATAATAACATTGATGAAAAACTTCTTAAAGCAATTAAAAAAGCAATATCTAACATTGAAAAATTTCATAGATTACAATTACCAGAGGAATGGTGTAAGGAAATAAATGATGGAGTAATGGCTGGTTTAATAGTTAGACCAATTGAGAATGTGGGTTGCTATATTCCCGGAGGTAGAGCTATTTATCCATCAACTGTTCTCATGACCATTATTCCTGCAAAAATAGCTGGAGTTAGCAGGATTATTTGTTGTAGTCCTCCAAATTCTAAGGGTAAAATAAATGATGCCATTTTAGTTGCTGCTGATTTAGCAGGCGCCAATGAAATTTATAAAATTGGTGGGGCTCAAGCTATTGGAGCTATGGCTTATGGAACAAGAACAATAGAAAAGGTAGATAAAATAGTTGGTCCAGGCAATATATTTGTTACAGGAGCTAAAAAATTAGTTTATGGTGAAGTGGATATTGAATTTGAAGCTGGACCATCAGAAGTATTAATAATAGCTGATAACTCAGCAAATTCAGAGTATATAAGTTATGATATTCTTTCACAAGCTGAACATGATCCTAATGCATCATGTTATTTACTTACCCATGATAAAAGCTTAGCAGTTGATGTGGAAAAGAAAATATCTAAAATAACTGAAAATGCTAAGAGAAAAGATATTATTAAAGAGTCTCTTAGTAAGTATGGTAAAATAATTCTAACCAATGATTTAAAAGAATCAATTGATTTATCAAATAAGTATGCTCCTGAACATTTAATAATTACAACCAATAACAATGAAGAAGTTTTAAAAGAAATAAAAAATGCTGGTTCCATTTTTTTAGGTGAATACTCACCAGTTGCAGCTGGAGATTATGGTTCTGGAACAAACCATGTTTTACCTACAGGTACTGGTGGAAGAATTTATTCAGGACTTTCAACAGAATCATTTTTAAAGAAACCAACCATTCAAAAAATTACTTATGATGGTTTAAAGGATTTAAGTGAAACCATAATTCCAATAGCAGAATATGAAGGTTTATATGCTCATGCTGATTCTGTAAAGATTAGATTAAAAAAAGAATAATTAATGTTGTTTTAGGTTATGAATTGCTGGAGCTCTAATAACATTTCCTTTATAATCAAAAATAGAACCATGACATGGACATTCCCATATTTTTTCCACATTATCCCAATGAAGTACACATCCTTTATGTGAACATCTTCCATTAAGGATATAACTATTAGAATCGTAATCTTTATAAATAGCTAATATTCCATCTTCACAGTTGATAATCTTACTACTGTTGTTACCCATTTTAACTATTGTGTTGGTTACAGAATCACTAAATCCAATATCCTCATTCCTAAATTTTTTAATTTTCTCATTTTCCAATTTAGTTTCATTGTTTTTAAATCTTAAAGGAGAAAAAATATTTAAATAGCTATTTTCTCTTTTTAAAATTAAGTCTCTTAATATAATTCCTGAGACCATTGATGTGTTTATTCCCCAACTATTAAAACCTGTCACAATATATACACAATCTTCTGATGATTCACCAATTATTGCTAATTTATCTTCAGTTAAATTATCTCCACCAGACCAAAAATATTCAAATGATTCCACATCAAATAAATCATCACTAAAATTTCTTAAGTTTCTATAGAATTCAAATCTATCGGTTGAATCATCAATTGAATGATGTTCACCCAACAATAAAAGCATTTCTCCGTTAGGGGTAGGTGTTGATCTTAAAGTATGAAATGGATTAAAAACAACAAACATATCTTTAATATCTCTTTTAAGTAATAATCCTAAGCCATCTGATTTATTCTGATTTAAATGTTTATAAACAGAATCAGGATCATAAATCGGAGTATTTGTGGCAATAACAATATTTTTCCCTTTAACAAAACCATTTTTAGTTTTAACTATTTTAAAATCATTTACAGTCTCAATATCTAAAACTCTACTATTTTCAAAAATAAAGGATCCATCACCATGAATGTATCTAGCAAGACCATGTAAATATTTTATAGGATTAAATTCCAACTGATTTTCATGAACTAAAGCTTTACCTACATTTTCAAATGGATAAGGAACATTGCTAACTATTTTTCCAGGAATATCTAAATCTTTTAAAGCAACTAACTCATCATCAAGAAAATCGTTTTTAGTTTCATCACCTGAGAGAATATAAAATGAAACTTTTCTAAGGTCACAATTAATATTTAAGTCATTAATAATCTCTTTAATCTTATTAAAACCATCGAAGTAAGCTTCCTTAAATTTTAATCCAAATTCTTTACCAAAGTTTGAAAGAACATGATTATAAATTAAACTTGAAGTATAGCTAATTTTAGCTGTTGTTGTTCCTGTAATATAATGACCAATTCTTCTTGCTTCTAAAACACAAACTTTTAATCCCTCTTTTTTAAGTAATGTGGCTATTGAAAGTCCTGCAACACCACCACCCACAATAATAACATCAACTTCAATATTTCCATTAAGAGAATCAAAACTTAACTCATCACAGTTATCTAACCATAAAGATAAATGTTTTCCTAAAAACATACATAATCACCAAAAATTCCATATAATTTAAATTTATTAATACTTAAAGAATTTAATTTTTTTTTACTTAAAATTTATTTTGAAAAATTCTATTTTTTCAATTGTAACAGTATAATGATGAAAAATTTTTGTAATTAATCATTTACTTTTAAATATCTTATTTTTCTTATGTTTAAGAATTTTAAATTAATATTAAATTGATTTCTTAAATATCATTTTTCTATTTTTATTTTTTTTAATTTTTAATATATTTTTTTTAATTTTTAATAATATTCATTTTTAAAAAAATTATTTATTAAGAACTTTATCAAAAATTATTATAATAAAAATATTTTAACTTATTTTTTTATTAATTTTAAATATCAATTTGTAAAAATTTATAATTTTAAATTTTGAATAATACTAATATATTTTTATCAATATAAATAATTATAAATTAATATCTTTTAATAATATTCATTTTAAAAAAATTATTTATTAAGAACTTTATCAAAAATTATTATAATAAAAATATTTTAACTTATTTTTTATTAATTATGCTTATTTTTAATAAGATTTATTTTTTATAAAAATTACTATGAATTTGAACTTATCAATATGAATTAGAATAAATTTAATCCCAATTAATATTTTAATCCCAATTAATATTTTCATAGCTGTGTTTGATTCTTTTATCATCCACTTTACTGTAAATTTGAGTTGTGGATATATTACTATGACCTAATAGTTGTTGAACCTCATTTATTGGCTTATTACTATAATTTAATAAGAAAATTGTGAAAGAATGGCGAAGAGTATGGGGAGTTAATCTCTCTTCAAAATTAGTTTCTCTACCTTCCAATCTCAATCGTCTATCAGTAGCTATTGCATGTTTTTTAACAATTTTTTGAACACTTCTCTCACTTAATCTATTTCCAAGTTTATTGGTGAATAAATATTTATCTTCACCCATATTAATATTTCTTTTATAAATCATTGCATTAATAAGTTTCAATGTTTTATTATCAATATAAACGGTTCTATCTTTATTACCTTTACCTTCATAAACATAAATAGCTATTGCCTTCTCAACACTATCAATATCTAAATTTTCTTTCTTTAAATTACAAAGTTCAGAAACTCTAAGTCCAGTCCTATACAATGTTTGAATAATAGCTTTATCCCTAATCAAATCATTAGGAACAGTCTTTAAAACTTCATTCACTTCTTCTGGTTGTAAATATTTTATTTTTTTATTTTTGCTGTTATCTTTTGGTAGTTGAATATCTACTTTAATATCCAAATATCTTAAAAATTGAATAATCTGTTGAAGATATTTATTTATTGTAGAGTAACTATTATCTTTATCTTTTTTAAGGTATATTATAAATTTTTTTAAAATAGTTTCTGGGTCATGTTCAATATCAATATTATTCTCATTTAAATATCTAATGAAAT
Organism: Methanobrevibacter sp.; assembly: GCA_031289975.1. Taxonomy (GTDB): domain Archaea; phylum Methanobacteriota; class Methanobacteria; order Methanobacteriales; family Methanobacteriaceae; genus Methanovirga. Next base: position 19,052 of record JAITOM010000399.1, read on the forward strand.
AGTCATTAGTTTGTCTATAATTTTTTATTGTGATTTTTGAAAGGTTTCTAAGCACTTCTAACTCATCACAGTAATTATTTAACTCTGATTGAAGATATTTAGCATCAAACATGTTTCATCAAACCTAAATTTTTTCTATTGTATACAATTATAGTTCTTATTTTTTTAATTGAAGTGAATTTATGGATGTTTTATTATTAAATGATTAAACATATAGTTTAACATGTGAAATCGTGAGAATTTATAGAAAACTCTCTTTATCAAATGGTTTTAATTCTCCCTGTACAGTCCTATCACCAAATACTAATGCCAATAAAATAACTTTTTTATCCATATAAGGTTCATAATATTTTTTTTCTATTATTTGATTCATAGCTGCGGTTATAACTTTATTAAAGGATTTATTTTCATCGTATTTTATCTCGCAAATAAGAGCAATATTTTCATGAAGTAAGACCACATCTATTCTACCTATGTTTGTTAATATTTCTCCTTGAACATGAAAACCTAAAAGACTCATAAATGATAGAAATATTGCATGATAGAACGATTCATCTTTTTTATGGTCAAAATAGCTTATTTTGGAAAGTAAAATTTTCATGTCTTTATTAAAGTTTTCATTATCACAATTTTTTATTGACTTCAATAGCTCAGTACCTAAATTACTAATTTTTTCAATACTTTGATTTGTATATAATGTAATCAATTCTTCAAATATTGAGTCATGCACCTCTTTATTTGGAATGTCTAATGTATATTCAAGTATTTTGCCTTTAGATTTCTTAATATTTTTAATTGTAAGATATCCTGTTTGCATTAAAATTGTTGTTAAATTTATTTTATCTAAGTTTTCTATCTCAAATTTTTTAAATATATTAGATTTTACTTTAACAGGTTTTATTAAGGATTTAATATAGTTTTCTTTTTGTATAAGTTTTAATAAAAATGTAGGTGTTCCACTTTCAAACCAATAATTAAAAATTAACTCATCATCTAAAGCAGATAATATTGAGTAAGGATTATATAAGAAGTTGTCACCATCCCATGAGTAACCATCATAATTTATTTCAATTTCCTTTATTAAATCAACTTTAGTCATGTTTGCATTTTTTGCAAATTTAGCAATAAATTCATCAAAATAATTTATTAATTCGTCTTGAGTATAACCACAAATTGTAGAATATCTCTCATTTAGACTTAGATCCTTAAGAGTATTAAGACCTGAGAATATTGAGGTTTGAGAGAATTTACTAACACCTGTTATGAAAACAAAATGAATGTATTGACCTGAACTTTTTAAAATAGTATAAAAACTTTTTAAAACCTCACGATTCTCATTAGCTATTTTTAGATTATCTACATAATCAAGTATAGGTTTATCATACTCATCAACCAAAACAACAAGTTTTTCACCTGCAGATTCATAAATTCCTTCGATTAAATCTATAAATTTATCTTTTAAACTTATTTCTTTATCTATATTTATTTGTTTTTTCTTTGCAATTTTTTCAATTGAATGAATAATAGATTTTTCTAAGTTTTCTGGTGAAGTACTGTCATTTTTACTCATATCAAAATGGAGTACGGGATACAGTTTATTCCAGTCCCATTTATCATGAATATAAAGGTTTTTAAATAATTTTTCATTACCAAGAAATAATTCTTTCATCGTACTTATTAAAAGTGATTTTCCAAAACGCCTTGGACGGGAAAGAAAATGATATTTTTTCCTTTTTTCTATTATTTTCCATATCTCTTTGGTTTTATCAACATAAATATAATTATCTTCAATTATTTCCTCAAATGAATCAATACTTAAAGG
>JAITOM010000414.1 GCA_031289975.1 Methanobrevibacter sp.
TATAGTAATTTTGATAAAGTTCTTAATAAATAACTTTTTTAAAAATAAATATTATTAAACTATATTAATTTAAAATTGTTTATATTAATTAAAATAAATTTATATTATTTAAAATTTAAAATTATAGATTTTTATAAATATATATTTAAAATTAAATAATTTAATAAATAAACTTATCATTCAAAATTTAAGAACTTTTCAATAATGACTATACTTTTAATTTGAAATTTTTAAAAATGGAGAATTAATTCTCCTAAGTTGAAAATAAATTTTCAACAATAAGATATTTAAAAATAAATGATTAATTACAAACATTTTTTCCACCACTTACATTAGGATTTAGTGAATTTAATAAATTAAGAAAATTTTTTTAAAATAGGAAATTTTTAAATATGATGAGGAATAAAAGAAGTTATTAAATTGAGGGAACAGAAAGTTATAAGAAAATAGAAAGTTATAAAATAACTAATTGTATCATATTAGATTAATATTTGTTTAAAAAGGATAATTAATGTATAAAATATTTTATGTATAAATTAAATAGAATTTTACTTTTTATATATTTAATTAAGGCTTTATAGAATTGTTTCCCAGCTATATATTATAAAATTAATCACAACTTTTATATACTAAAAAAATAATATTTTAATTGTACCATTTAATAATAATATTAAATTTATTTTTTGTATTATTAATAATGGTAAAAATTATGTTGTAAAAAGTTTGTATTTTTCTAAAAAACTATTAAATTTTATAGAAACTTTTTGATATGATTGTAGTTATATTGTCATTTCTTGAAAGGAGTATAAATTGTTACTTTTTGAAAGGAATATAAAAAAATAAAATATTAGCTATAAAATCTATTTAAAACACTATACTAAAAAATACAGATTGAATACACTTAATAAGCAATTATTTGTTAAATATTTAATATAAAAATAAATGTAAATTGTTTTAAAAAGGAGATAGAAAAAATGAAAGTAGCGATTTTAGGTGCAGGATGTTACAGAACTCATGCTGCAAGTGGTATAACAAATTTTTCAAGAGCCGTTGAAGTTGCAGAAAAAGTAGGTAAACCTGAAATTTCCATGACACATTCTACTGTTGTTATGGGAGCAGAATTAATGGAATTAGCAGGAATTAAAGATATTACTATTGCAGATCCTGTTTTTGATAATGAATTTGTTGTCGTGGATGATTTTGCTTATGAAGATGTAATAGCAGCTCATAAACAAGACCCTGAGACAATAATGCCAAAAATCAGAGAAAAAGTAAATGAACTTGCTAAAACAGTTCCAAAACCACCAAAAGGTGCTATTCACTTTACTCACCCTGAAGACTTAGGCTTTAAAATTACAACTGATGATATTGAAGCTGTATCTGATGCAGATTGGATTATGACATGGTTCCCAAAAGGCGATATGCAAAAAGGAATCATTGAAAAATTTGCTGATAACATTAAAGAAGGAGCTATTTTAACCCATGCCTGTACAGTGCCTACAACAATGTTCCAGACAATTTTTGAAGATTTAGAAAATGCTGATGTAGGTCAAGCTCCTAAAGTAAATGTTTCATCTTATCACCCAGGTGCAGTTCCTGAAATGAAAGGTCAAGTATATGTTGCAGACGGCTATGCTAATCAAGATTCTGTAGATAAATTAATAGAAATCGGTAAAAAAGCAAGAGGTTCTGCATTTGAATTACCTGCTGAACTTTTAGGTCCTGTATGTGATATGTGTTCTGCTTTAACAGCTATAACCTATGCAGGTATTTTAGGATACAGAGATTCAGTAACCAAAGTTCTTGGAGCTCCAGCTGGATTTGCACAAATGATGGCTAAAGAATCATTGGAACAAATAACTACTCTTATGAAGAGTGCTGGTATTGATAAAATGGAAGAAAGATTAGATCCAGGAGCATTACTTGGGACAGCAGATTCAATGAACTTTGGTGCAACTGGTGAAATTTTACCAACAATTCTTGAAGCTTTAGAAAAAAGATCTAAAGCTTTAGAAAAAAGATCTAAATAAATTTTTTTTCTTTTTTATTTTTTTATATAATTTTAAGATGAAAAATTTAGTAAAAATCAACTATATGGGATTCAATAAAGTTTTTAATAAATAACTTTTTTAAAAATAAATATTATTAAAAAATAGCAAAAATTAGAAATTTTTTGACTTATAAAATCATAGATTTTATAAATATTAATTTAAAATTATTTAGATTAATCAAAATATATTTATATTATTTAAAATTTAAAATTATAGATTTTTATAGACTTATATTTAAAATTTAATAAAAAAATCAGCATTTTAAAATTTAAGAAATTTTCTATAATGAGTATATTAAAATTTTTTTATTTATTATTTATATTTTATAAATTAAATAATTTTAAATAATATTTTTAACAGTAAAAGAATATTAAAATCTTAAACTATAAAATATGATAGTTTATCAATTTGCATAAATTTTTATATTATTTAAAGTTTATGCTATAATTAATTAAAATCAGTAGTAATTGGTGTTATCTTGATAGATAAAATATTGGATAAGGTTAATCAAAGTAAAGAACTTAATAAACAGGAAATCCTTCAACTTTTTAAAATAACAGATGAAGATGATTTTAAGAAATTACTTAGTACTGCTTCTTATATCAGAGATTCAATATCTGAAGATATCAAATTGACATCCACTATTCATCTTACCAACATTTGTAAAGTGAGTCCAAAATGTAAATACTGTGGATTTGCTTCAAATACATCTAAAGAAGGTTACTACAGTGGATTTTATAAAAAACATGATGAGATCTTAAAAATAGCTGAATGCATTGATAAAACTGAAATACCGAGAATTAGCTGTTCTGGAGCTCATGGATACAATGGTCGTCAAGCTATTGAAGCAGCTAAGATTGTTAAAGGTAAAACTTCTTTAGAATTGCTGGTAAATGTTGGGACTGATTTAACTCCATCAGCTATTAAAGAATTATCAAAATATAATACAGATACAATATGTTGTAATCTTGAAACAATAAATGAAGAATTATTCAATGAATTAAAACCTGGTGAACAACTTAGAGATAGGATTAAAGTTTGTGAAATGGTTTGTGAAGAAGGAATTGAACTTTCTTCAGGTTTACTTATAGGGATTGGTGAATCATATGAAGATAGAGTTAATCATCTTCTATTTCTTAAAAGATTTAAAACACTTGGTGAAATTCCAGTAATGGGATTCAATCCTTATAAAGGAACACCAATGGAACATCACCCTAAATGCTCTATTGAAGAACAAATGAAAACAATAGCCATTACAAGAATTATTTATCCAAAAATAAGAATTACAGTCCCTACACCTACAATAGGTCCTAAAAATGCGAAATATTCTTTATTAGCTGGAGCTAATAATTTAGCAACCGTCGTCCCACAAAATTATCCATTAAATATTAAAGGAGTAGGTAGTCCATCTTATGGAAACCTCGAGGATGTTTTAAATATCGTGGATGATTTAGGTCTTAAAGTATCTTCGAAATATTAAATTAATAAAATTGTGAAACAATCTTATTCCCTTATTTTTAATCCAATACTGATTTATTTGAGTTATTTTCATTATTAAGCAATATTTTTTCTCTTTATTTATAAAATCTTTGATTTTATAAGTTTTTGTGCTGTTAATATTTAACTATAGTATTTTGCTTAACTTTATTAACATAATATATTTCATTAAATTTTTAAAAAAGTTTAATATCTCTTTAAATTAAAATTTGAATAATTTAAAGAATAATTTTTAATAAAAATTTTTAAATAAATGTTATAAAAGTTTGGAGAAGTACTATATTCATTTTTAAAAAAGTTAGTTATTAAGAACTTTCATCAAAACTACTATAAATTTAAACATGAAATCATGAAAATCTATAACTTTAAATTTTAAATAATATAAATAATTTTAAATAAATATATTTTAATAATGTTCATTTTTAATATTATTAATCAGATTATTTATTCATATATAACTATTTAGAAGAAAAATATTGGATTTTTAAGGAAAGTGAATATTGGGGACATAATTTTTCAAACATATTATCAAACCGAATCATGTATCAAAACATTGTTACTCACCATTATCAGATATAACATCACAAGCGAGATCATGAAGCTTATTATTTATATTCCTTTAATTTTCCTTTTACATCCCTATTACCAAATCCTAATCCTAATAAGATCACATTATCCTTATCCAAATATGATTCATAATATCTTTTTTCTATAATTTGATTCATTGCTATATCGGTTAGTTTGTCAAGATTTTCTCTATCACTATATTTTATTTCACAAATTACTGCCATGTTCCCATGTATTAATCCTGCATCAAATCTTCCTATATTTGTTATTATCTCACCTCTAATAGAAAATCCTAAAAGACCCATGATAGAGAGAAATAGTGCATGATAAAAGGATTCATCTTTTTTATGATCCAAGTAGCTTATTCTTGAAATTAGAATCTTCATAACTTTATTAAATTTTTCGCTATCAGAAGTTTTAAAAGAAGATAATAAATCATAAGCCAATATATTTAATTCACTATAAGATTTATTAGTATATATGGAAGCTAACTCCTTAAATATTGAATCATGAACTTCCTTATTTGGAATATCGAGAATATATTCAAGTATTTCACCTTCATATTCTCTTTTATCTTTAATTGTAAGATAACCACTTTGTAGTAATGCACTTGTTAAATTTATATTATCCAACTCAAAATCTGTTAAACTATCTGGATCTACTTTAAGTTTAGTTATTAATGAACTAATATCATTCTCTTTTCTTATAAGCTCTATTAAAAAACTTGGTGTTCCAGTCTTAAACCAATAATTAGAGAACAATTTATCATCTAAGGATGATAGTATTGAATACGGATTATATAAAAAATTCTTACCATCCCAAGAATAACCATCATAATAGCTTTTAATTTTTTTAAGTAAATTATCCTTAGTCATCTTTGCATTTTTTGCAAAACTATCAATATATTCATCAAAATAATTTAAAAGCTCATCTTGACTGTAACCACAAATTTTAGAGTAATTTTCATTGAAAGTTAAATCCTTTAAAACATTTGGACCCGAAAAAATACTTGTTTGAGAAAATTTACTAACCCCTGTTAAAAAAACAAGTTGAATATATCTACCCAAACTTTTTAAGATGGTATAAAAAGATTTTAATATCTTGCGATTCATATTAGCTAAATTAAGATTATCGATATTGTCCAATATTGGTTTATCATATTCATCGATTAAAATAACAATTTTTTTTCCTGTATCTTTATAAATTAACTTAATTAGTTGAGAAAATTTATTTTCTAATAATAAATTTTTATCTATATTTATTCCTTTTTCCTCTGCAATTATATCAAGAGTATCTGTAAGTGATTTTTTCAATTCCTCTGATGAATTATTTGCCATTGTACTCATATCAATATGGATAATTGGATATTTTTCATTCCAATCCCGCAGATCATATATGTATAATCCTTTAAAAAGTTCTTTTTCGCCATTGAATAATGCTTTTAGTGTACTTAATAAAAGAGTTTTCCCAAATCGTCTTGGTCTGGAGAGAAAATAATATTTTTTTTTACTTTTTATTAATTCTTCTATTTCCTTAGTTTTATCTACATAAATGTAATTATCTTCAATTATTTCTTCAAATGTGTCAATGCCTAAAGGTAAGTAATTAATTTTCATTTTCCCAATCCTTTTTAATTAAGAATTTAATATTAATTTGAAATTTTTAAACAGGTGAATTAATTATCCTAAGTTGAAAATAAATTTTCAACAATAAGATATTTAAAATAAATGATTAAATACAAACATTTTTTATATCACTATATTAAAATATTTTAATTTTTAAAATTATTTTTTATATTCTTATTAATTTAAAATTTAAAAGCTTTATTTTAATTATTTTTTAAAAATAAGAAATTTAACAAAATAAATTAAATTTAAAAGAAAATTAAAAATAATGATTTTGCTAAAATTAAAGTTTCGTACTATAATATCATTCCATTAAATTTTTCATTCCATTAAATTTT